>JASHUD010000240.1 GCA_030040215.1 Methylovirgula sp. | reverse complement strand
AGCGCGCCGCTCATCCAAAGGCCCCCAGCCTGATCGAGAAAATTCGTCATTTGCGACGCCATCCGGCCAAACCGCGTGCCGACGCCGACGATGACCGCGTCGTAATTGGCGAGTTCGCCGATGGTTGCGATCGGCGCCGCCTGATCGAGCTTGAAATGCGCAGCCTTGGCGACGTCGATAGGCACGAGTTCGGGCACGCGCTTGATATCGACCTGCGCGCCCGCTTCGCGCGCCCCCGCGGCGACGGCCTCGGCCATCGCTTCGATGTGACCATAGGCGGAATAATAAAGCACCAGAACTTTGGCCATGGTTGCCCCGACGAGTTGGAGTCGGTCGTGAAAAAACGCGGCCTGAAGATCAGACCGCGTTTCCTTTAGGCTGCGTCGACGAGAACGATTTCAGAATCTTCGATTGCTTTGACTCGTAGGGTTTTCTCGCCGTATGCCGCCGCGCCGTCGCGGGCGTTGAGCCTCAAGTCGTTGACCTCGATACTTCCCTTCGCTGGAACGAGATAGCCATGACGGTTCTCGCCGAGCGGATAATTCGCGGTCTCGCCGGCTTTCAGCGTTGCGCCGAGCACGCGGGCGTCGGCGCGGATCGGCAGCGCGTCTGGTTCGTCCGCAAAGCCGCTCGCCAGCGTCACGAACTTGCCGGACCGGTCGCCCTTCGGAAAAGGCTTGGCGCCCCAAGACGGGCTGACGCCGTGCTCGCTCGGCATAATCCAAATCTGGAAGAGCCGCGTCGTCTTAGGCTCGAGATTATATTCGGCGTGGCGGATCCCCGTGCCGGCGCTCATTACCTGAACGTCGCCCGCCTCGGTGCGCCCGCGATTGCCAAGACTGTCCTGGTGGGTGATCGCGCCTTCGCGAACGTAGGTGACGATTTCCATTTCGGCATGTGGATGCGGCGGAAAGCCGGTTTGCGGCGCAATCGCGTCGTCGTTCCAGACGCGAATCGCACCCCAGCCCATCCGTTGCGGGTCGATATATTCGCCGAAGGAAAAATGGTGTTTGGCGTCGAGCCAGCCGTGGTCGGCGCCGCCCAGGCTCGCAAACGGTCTGCGTTCAATCATGACCCAATCCTCCTACGGGCATTGGCTGCCCGCCTTTCCGAAATGAATATTGGACCTGGCGATCAAATCTGAAATAGAAATGATGGAAATTGACCGTTTCCGATTCTGCCATGGCTAAGCTCCCCGACTTCGAAGCATGGGCGGTATTTGCGAAGGTCGCCGAACTCGGCTCCTTTGCCCGCGCCGCGGCGGAGCTTGGCCTTTCCAAAGCCACCGTCTCCAAGGCGGTCGGCCGGCTGGAGACGAAACTGGGTTCCGGTTTGTTTCACCGCACCTCGCGGCGGATCTCGCTTACCGAGAGCGGCCGGGCGGCGCTGCAACGCGCCACGTTCATTCTCGCCGAAGGCGAAACCCTCGAAGCCGAGGCGACGGCGCAATCCGCCGCGCCGCGCGGTCTTGTCCGCGTTGCGGCGCCGATGTCCTTCGGCATCGTCCATCTGGCGGCGCTGTTGCCCGAATTTTTCAACCTCTATCCCGATGTTTCGATCGAATTGAGTCTTAGCGACCAGATCGTCGATCTGGTCAGCGAAGGGTTCGATCTTGCGCTGCGGATCGCGGTGCTCGCCGATTCGAGCTTGTTGGCGCGCCGGCTTTGCAGCGTACGCATCCTGCTCGTCGGCGCGCCGGCCTATTTCGAACGTCACGGCCGGCCGCGCCATCCTAAGGATCTCGCGCAGCACAGCGTGCTTTTCTACACCTATTCGCGCAGTCAGGACGTCTGGCGTTTCGTGCATAAGCAGCAAGGAGAATATAGCGTGCGCGTGCGCGCGCCATTGCGTGCCAACAATGCCGATGTCTTGCAGCCGGCGCTTTGTGCCGGCCTTGGCATCGCGCTGCAGCCCGAATTTCTCGTCTGGCGCGACATCGCCGAGGGCCGGCTCGAAGCGGTGATGAAAGATTGGGCGCCGCCGCCCGCCGCACTTCATCTTGTTACGCCGCCAAGCGACATGCGCCCGGCACGGGTGCGCGTGCTCATGGATTTTTTGGCACAACGCTTCGCCAGAGCGCCCTGGGCGGCGCCTTAGCCGCGAAGAAAGAATCCTGCAATCGCGCGGCTTCGTGTCATTCGTCGTTGCTGGCGTTGAGGTTTTCGACCGGGACGATGACGGCCGGCGGCTTCATGCGCACGCCCGGCTGGCCGCCGTTCAAGAATTCGACGCCCGCCGCTTCGAGCACGCGGCGCATGGCGTCCAACTCCTCCTCGGGAATCTCCATACCGTCCTGCGTCTCGTAGCGCGCGAGCCTATGCGCCGGCAGAGCGGCGGCGGCCGCCAGGCGTGCCGTCGACCATCCCAGAAGACCTCTGGCGGCACGTAATTGAGCGATGGAGATCACGGCGTTTTCACCGCTGGCGGAAGCCGCCCAACTTAACAGCGTCGCACGGCGGGAACAATCGGTCGCGGCTCTTGGCTTGTGGCCGGCAAATTATGCTATCCTCGGTACGAGCGCGGCAACGCCGCCTCGCAATGTGGTATTGCGCCTGGGGAGACGCATGGACCGAAAGGAAGTTCGCAACCATGGACTCGCTCGATGCCCTCCTTTCCAGGGCAGCGACATCCGTCCGCAATGTCAACCCGGCGCAACGTGAAATCCTTGAGAGACTGAACAAGCTAAAAGCTCGCCTTGAGGAAGGTCTGCTCCGCGTCGCGGTGCTGGGTCAGTTCAAACGCGGCAAGAGCACGCTCGTTAATGCGTTGCTCGGAACGGCGGTGCTGCCGACCGGCATTACGCCGATCACGGCGATTCCGACCTTCATCCGGGCGGCCGCGCAGACCAGCGCGCGCGTCTCCTTTGCCGGCGGCAAGGAGCCTTTCGTGTGCTCCGCGCCGGAGGAAATTCCGCGCGTGCTCCAACGCTACGTTTCGGAAGCGGAAAATCCGCGCAACCGGCTCAACGTCGAACGGGTCGAAATCGGCGTGTATTCGGAACTGCTGAATCAAGGAATCATGCTCGTCGACACGCCGGGGATCGGTTCGACGTTCCTGCACAACACCAAGACCGCCGAAGCGGCGCTGAGCGAATGCGACGCGGCGATTTTCGTCGTTTCCGCCGACCCGCCGATTACCGAGGCGGAGATCAATTACCTCGGCAAGGTGCGCGGACTGCTGCCGAAGATTCTCTTTGCGCTGAACAAAATCGATCTCCTCGACGCGCGCGAACGCGACGTTTCGCTGCGTTTCCTCGCGGACGTGCTCGCGCAGCAGTCTAGCGCGTTACCGGACCGGATCTTCTGCATTTCGGCGCGCCAAGCGCTCAAGGCAAAACAGGAGGGAAACCCAAAATCGCTCGCCGAAAGCGGCCTTGCGGACCTCGAGCGGGTCCTCGCCGGCGATCTCGCCCGACAGAAACGCGGCCTTGTCGAAGCCACCGGCCGGCTGCGCGCCGCGGCAATCGTCGGCGAATTGCTTTTCCAAAGCGAGCTTGAACACAAAGCTCTGTTGCTTCCGGAAGAGGACTTGAAGCGGAAAGCCGACATTTTCGAGCAAAGCGTCGCGCATTTTGAATCGGAACGCCAGACGCTCGCCGATTCGATGGCGCTCGATCGCAGCCGTTTGTTGAAAGAGCTCGACGCCGATACGGATCGATTGTGGAACGACGCACAGGGCGTGATCGGCGCGCTGATCGATGCTATCGAAGGGCGGTCGGAAGATAACAAGGACGCGCGGCGGGAAATTGCAGCCGCGCTTACGGATCATTTCGAGCGGGCGCTTGGCGAGTTCACGCGGGCGTTTCGGGAGAAGTCGGGCGAACGGCTGGCGAATCATCAAAAACGCGCCGGCGAGCTCATCAATCGCGTGCGCCAGACCGCCGCCGATCTCATGGAGATCTCCGTGACCCTCCCGCAATCCGAGGAGGCTTTCGAGCTCAAGCGCGAGCCGTACTGGGTCGCTCCTGAGCCGTCCGTCTCGCTGATCGGGATTTCGGCGGGCGCGTTGGCGCATCTGTTGCCGAAAACTGTGCGCGAAAAGCAGAAGCGACGGCGCCTACGGGCGGACTCCGAGGCGGCGGTGCTCCGTAATGTCGCAAACCTCGACTGGGCGATACGCCAGAACGTCGATGACGCGTTCCGACGCTTCGAGACGTCGCTCGAGGAGCAGCTAAACCGCGCTCTCGAGGCGACCCGGCAAGCGTTGCGTATCGCGATCGAACGGCGC
>JASHUD010000239.1 GCA_030040215.1 Methylovirgula sp. | reverse complement strand
GGCACGCTTGAGATCGGTGATCGCGACATCGCTCGACCATCGCTCGTTCTCCGCGCTGGTGATCATCGCCAGCCAAATCAGTCCATGAACCGCAAGCCTGCGGTTCGAGATCACGAGCGCGGGACGGCGCTTTTCGGCCAGCCGGTCGGCATAGGGAAACGGCACGACGACGATGTCGAATGGGGCGTAGTACTTATCCGTCATGCCGTGAAGTTTGTGCTCTCACAAATGCCCATAGGCCTTCTCATCCGCCTCGCCCGACCATTCGGAGAACGCGGCAAACGGATCGTCGGCTTCGTTCGGCGGCGGCGCCTTGTCGAGCAGCACGCCGTCTTCGGTCACGCGATAGCGCAGCGTGTCGCCGGGCTTGAGGCCGAGGCTTTTGCGCACCTCGCGCGGAATCACGGTTTGGCTTTTGACCGAGATTTTCGAGAAGGCGGACGGCGGTTTGGCTGGACGGTTCATGCCCGGTAATATGGCTTACGTTCTTACGCCTTACAAGAATGCCGCACTCTTTCCCGGCCGAAGCGGAGCGGAGGGCGGGATCCAGGGCAGACAGGCTTACATTTTAGGAGGTCGGCCGGGCGGCTCTGGACCCCGGATCTTCGCCCCGGATCAAATCCGAGGCTCGTCCGGGGAAGCGCCGCTTTGCCGTTGGAGGCGCCTCATCCTTCGAGACGCGGGCTTCGCCCGCTCCTCAGGATGAGGGTTAAGGTATTATTAGCTCGCCGCCTCATTAGCAGCACCCTCATGCTGAGGAGCCGCCGAAGGTGGCGTCTCGAAGCATGGGCAGTGGCTCGTAGCGCCATGCCCCGAAACAAGAGAGGGCCGCAAGACGACGTGAAAGGCGGCCGATCCTCTCAAGGGATCATCGGTACGCGCGCCTATTCCCCCGTCCCTTGCGTCATCCCCCTAAGCCCCCTTTAACCTCTTCCTGCTTTCCTGCTCCGCGAAAACCTCAAGCGGAGCAAGCCGTTGAAGACCTACGACGCCGTCATCGTCGGCGCCGGCCCGGCCGGACTGACCACCGCCTACACGCTCGCCAAAGCCGGGCGCAGCGTCCTCGTCGTCGAGCAGGACAAGGCCTATGTCGGCGGCATCAGCCGCACGGTGAACTACAAGGGCTTCCTGTTCGACATCGGCGGGCATCGCTTCTTCTCGAAATCGAAGGAAGTGGTCGATCTCTGGAACGAGATCCTGCCGAACGACTTCATCGAGCGGCCACGCCTGTCGCGCATCTTCTACCGCGGCCAATTCTATTCCTATCCGCTCAAGGCCTTCGAGGCTTTGCGCAAGCTCGGCCTCGCGCAAAGCGCGCTCTGCCTCGCCTCGTTCGCGTTCGCCCGCGCGTTCCCGATCCGCAATCCGAAGACCGTGCATCAATGGGTGCGCAACCAGTTCGGCGAGCGGCTCTTTTCGATTTTCTTCAAGACGTACACGGAAAAGGTCTGGGGCATGCGCTGCGACGAAATCTCGGCCGAGTGGGCCGCGCAGCGCATCAAGGGCCTCGATCTCGGCGCGGCGATCTTCGACGCGCTACGCCGCTCGCTCGGCCGCAAGAAGAAGGGCGCCGTCGCCAAGACCTTGATCGAATCCTTCCGCTATCCGCGCCTCGGGCCGGGCATGATGTGGGAGGCCTGCGCCGCCAAGATCCGCAAGCTCGGCGGCGAAATCCGCATGGACCGCAAGCTCGTCTCGCTCGCTTATGACGAGCATGGCCACCTCTGGTCGGTCGCCGTCGAGAGCGGCGCCGGCGCCTGCGAAACCTTTTGCGCGCAACACGTCGTTTCTTCCGCGCCGGTGCGCGAGCTCGTCGCCGCGCTGCGGCCGACCGCCTTGAGCCGCCTGCATGCACGCGAACTCAAATACCGCGACTTCCTGACCGTCGTGCTGATCGGCAAAAGCGGAGTCGATCTGCCCGACAATTGGATCTACATCCACGATCCGAAAGTGAAAGTCGGGCGCGTGCAGAATTTCCGCTCCTGGTCGCCGGACATGATTCCCGACGCGACTTCGACCTGCCTCGGCCTCGAATATTTCTGCTTCGAAGGCGACGGCCTGTGGACCGCGGACGACGCCGACCTGATCGCGCTCGCCAAACAAGAGATCGGCCGCATCGGATTGATGAATCCCGCCGACGTTCGCGACGCCTGCGTTGTGCGGCAGAAAAAGGCCTATCCGGTCTACGACGAGACTTATCTCGAACACATGAAGACGATCCGCGCGGAACTCGCGCTGCGCTATCCGAATCTTCACCTCGTCGGCCGCAACGGCATGCACAAATACAACAACCAGGATCATGCGATGATGACCGGCATGCTCACCGCCGCCAACATCGTCGCCGGCGAGACGCTCTACGACGTCTGGCAGGTCAACGAGGATGCCGAATACAGCGAAGCCGGCGCGCACGGCGGCGAAGAAGCGCTGCGCAGCCTGCGCCTCGTGCCCAAGAAGGCGGCGTGAGCATGGACACTTCCGCGACCAAGCCGGCAACGTTCGCTGAGCGCAGCGGCTTGCGCCCGGAGTTGCGCGCCGCCGCGCGGCTCTTCGCCTCGGATCTTTTCGGCTATGGCCTCTGCAGCGCCGCCGCGTTGGCGCTCGATTGGTCGCTCCTGATCCTGCTCGTCAAAGAGGGCGT
>JASHUD010000238.1 GCA_030040215.1 Methylovirgula sp. | reverse complement strand
CGTCTCGCCATATGCGAAACCACCTGTCACGTAGGGAAGCAGGTTACCAAGTGCGTAGCCTAGGCGCGCGCGGACGGTGCCAAAATATTCAAGGTGCGAGCCTGCCTGAGCGGAGAGTGTCTCGCCGGCTACCGGCCCAGCATCGAGGCTAAGCTGGCCGCGGATGGACGTCCAATCCACATCGGCTTCAATGCCGGCTACGATGTTCGACGCTGGAAATTGGTAATTGTAACCAATCTGACCGCCGGCGACAAAACCGCCAGACGATAAGCTGGCGTTTGCTGGAATAGTGCCCGGTGCGGCAAGTGCCGGGTCAATCACGGCAAACGACATCGGATAGGCGAATTCGTCGCCACCGTAGCCACCGTTCACACCGATATTGAGGCCAGTCCAGCTAAATTCCGGTGGTGGCGGCGGCGCGAAAGCCGGGGGCCCTTTCGTATTCGGCAGATCCGCGGCATAGGCCGTGAAGGAGAACAGCGGAACGATCGCGGCACTCAAAAGGAGTTTTTTCATTGGCGTGCCCCACGAGCCAACAGAGTGACGCGAGGAGACTATCTTCACGGGCCTGTGAGCATCAATGGGCCACTCGTGAATCAGTAGCGTTGTGGTCCAAATACAACAGGCCGTTTCAGTTGGCGCGTTAGACCCCTGATTCACAAGTCTTAGCCAGAGCCGAAATGCAGGCACGCGACGTTTGCGCACGTCACGAATAGGCCTTCGAGGCCGTGCGTTCTAAGGTGAGCGATGGTGGGCCGTTCAAGGGCAGTGATGACGTTGGCCGTCGAACCCGAGATAGGTTCCGGTTTGCGGGTCATATGACCGAAAACGCTGCTCGCAGTAGGCTACTGGGTCGCCGGCGGAAGCGCTGGCCTGCGGGGCATAGCCGGGCGCTGGCGGAGGATAACCCGGTGCCGGCGGAGGATAGCCATAATACCCAGGCGCCGGCCCCGGATAATAAGGTCCCGGGCCGTAGCCGTAATAGGGCGCAGCGAGTGCGCTGCCGACTACCGCGCCGGCGAGCACACCGGCTGCAACCGGAGCGCCCCAACCCCAGCCCCCACGCCACTGAGCCTTTTCGACGGTCGGCGGCGCAGTGTTTCTGATCGTGTTGGCGTCGAACACGGGCATGGCCGACGCAACGGTTGCAAGCGAGGCAATGCCGGCGCCAAGCGACGCCGCAAAGGCAAGTTTCTTCAGAGGGTGCAACATGATCATTTCTCCCGCTTTGAATCATCCTGAGCGATCATCATGGCAATGTGAGGTCGATTATGTCGCCGCTTAGGTCCAATGAATCAGCCGCAGCTTTCCCTATCACAGCGGCATGGTCCCTCCCAAAAGGCTACGATAGATCACTTTATGTGTTATCCCAAACGTTACCCCGAGGCATAATTTCAGCCTGTTATACCGTCGCATTTTCGTTCTAAGCTACGGATTTCATTGGCGACCCCGGCAGGGCTCGAACCTGCGACCTGCCGCTTAGAAGGCGGCTGCTCTATCCAGCTGAGCTACGGGGTCCTCTACCACGCGCCCGGGGCGGATGCCCTAAGGCATCAATGCGTCCATTGGTCGAGCCGGGTCGCTTTGAAATTATCCGCATAGGAAATCAATTTGCGTCTTTCTTCCTTCGGCGGCTCGACC
This sequence comes from Methylovirgula sp., assembly GCA_030040215.1. Lineage (GTDB taxonomy): Bacteria > Pseudomonadota > Alphaproteobacteria > Rhizobiales > Beijerinckiaceae > Methylovirgula. The sequence continues at coordinate 3,349 of JASHUD010000238.1, read as the reverse complement.
CAATAAGCGACGTTGTTCTTCTCGGCGTAAGCGATCGCCTCTTCCTGCGTGGCGAAGTTCAGCTTTACCTCGCGGCGCATGTCGCGCGAGCCGGTCCAGCCCATCAACGGGTCGATCTCCGGAGCGAGTTCCGGCGCGAACTCCAGAACCCAAAGCTTGCTGCGCGCCTCCCCCGACTGCGTCGCGCTGCGGCTCGGCCGATAAATGCGTGCCTTCATCGCCTGCGATCTCCTTGGGTCCGCGTGGTCGGGGCAGCAGGATTCGAACCTGCGACCTGAAGTACCCAAAACTTCCGCGCTACCAGGCTGCGCCATACCCCGAATTCGCGGATCGGCGTCTCGCTACCACGCGCACCTTGCGCGAACAAGGCCGCGCTTACGGGCTGAAGATCGGATGGTTGATCTTGTCGCCGAGCTTCAAGCCGATTTTCGCCGCTTCGCCGCCATTCAGTTCGAGCACGGCGTAGGTCGGCGCCAAGACGCTGAGAATCTGTTCCGACATCGGTTTGGCATTGGCGACGATGCCCACCACCTTGCCGGTCTTGTCCATAAAGATCATGTCGAGCGGAATATAGGTGTTCTTCATCCACATCATGACCGATTGCTCGCTGTGAAAGTCGAACAGCATCCCGCGGTCGGCCGGCATCGAGGTGCGAAACATCAGCCCTTTTTCAAGCTCAGGTGGGGTGCGCATGACCTCGACCGAGAATGGATGCGCGCCGGTCGCCGTGACGATCGACAGCGGCTCGAACTGTCCCTCCCCTGCAAAGGCCGGGGCGCGTCCCAGGATCGCGGCCAAGACGAGCAACAAACGCAGCAGCGTTGCGCAGCGATCGATGCGCCGCGAAGACGCAGCGGCCGCACATCGGCTCTTCCAGCAAGAAGGGAGATAGGTCACGTCGGCCCCGCTGCGAACGGGCTTCCTTGCCGAATTAGTGTGACGATGGCAAGGCTGCTTCGAGCGGACGCACCTCGGCCGCCATCAGTCCCTTGGGGCCGTCGCCGAAACGGACGAGGACGCCGTCGCCCGGCTTCAACTCGGCAATTCCGTAGCGGCGCAGCGTTTCCATGTGCACGAAAATATCTTCGGTGCCGTCGCCACGCGACAGAAAACCGAAGCCGCGCACGCGGTTGAACCACTTGACGATACAGATTTCAAAGCCGCTGGTCGGCGTCACCTGCACGTGGGTGTGCGCCGGCTGCAATTGCGAAGGATGCACGGCGGTCGACTCGTCCATCGAGATCACCCGAAAGACCTGCAGCCCTTTGGCGCGCATGACCGCCTCGCAGAGGATGCGCGTGCCTTCATGTGCGGTTTGGAATCCGTCGCGGCGCAGAGTCGTCACGTGCAGCAGAACGTCCCCCATTCCATTATCGGGGATGATGAAGCCATAGCCTTTGGAGACGTCGAACCATTTGATTCGACCGGCGATCTCGATCAGCTCGAGGCTTGTCGCTCCGGCTTCTCCGGCGCCGAGATCGATATCGGCGGGCAAATCGCCTTGTGCCGATTGAAGGTCGTCGCTGCTCAACGGACCAGCTCCCCCAGAACGCTCAACAATACCCAAGCCGGTCTACTCGCGGCCGTGCCGCAGGCTCGCACCAGCACGAATCGATTTGACTCTCTATTGTTCAGGATAGCATCCGCCGCTCGCCGCAAAAGGCGGAATTTGCGCGAAACTGTGGATGACTATGCCGCTTCGCTCGGAAGATCGGCGCATAAATTGATTTGCAAGCGGTTTTCAATCGAGCGAATCGACACGTGAGCCGTGCGATTCCTTCAGACCTGCAGCGCCGACCAATCGCTCGTCAGCCGCAAGCAGCGCACCTGGAGGCCTCGCCCGGAATCGAACCGGGGTGCAAGGATTTGCAGTCCTCTGCGTAACCACTCCGCCACGAGGCCGGGCGACCGGATCGCTGTTCCAGCGCGCCGCGTATAGCAAAGGATGCGCAGATCCTGCAACCGATGCTTCGGCGTATTCCGTGCATTGTCTTTGCAAAGCTGCGCCCCGCTTGCTATATCGGGCATTCCCCTGATCCCTGATAGCTCAGCTGGTAGAGCAATCGACTGTTAATCGATCGGTCGCAGGTTCGAGTCCTGCTCAGGGAGCCATCCCAGAGGATCTTGCCCCGAATGAGGAAACAGCGCCGAGCGGCGGCCGGACACGGGGATTGCGCAACGGCGCTGCGATTCGAACCCGTGCCGCCATGTGCGAAAACAGTTTGCCGCGTGCGATGAGGAGGCCGGGGTGACGAGCAATTCCGAAATGTTGGGCGGCTGCGTTTGTTGCGGCGGTGCGCTGCACCGGACACCGCGCATCGGTCTGTCGCGCCGCAGGTTTCTCTGCACGGGCGTCGCCGGCGCCGTCGCGGCGACGACGTTTGGCGCGATGCGAGAAGCCTCCGCGCAAAGCGCGCTTTTGCCGGGCGCCGCCTTGAACGCTCTGCTTGCCGGCAACCGGCGCTTCGTCGAACAGCGCCTCAGCTCGTTCGACGAGGACCTCGGAATCCTGAAACAAAATACCGTGGCGAAACAGGAACCGTTCGCGGCGGTTCTTTCCTGCGCGGATTCGCGCGTGCCCGTCGAGCTGATCTTCGATCAGAACATCGGCCGGCTTTTCGTGACGCGCGTTGCCGGAAACATTGCGACGCCGGAGATCATCGCCAGCCTGGAATATGGAGCGGCGGTGCTTGGCACCAAGGCGATCCTCGTGCTGGGGCACGCCAATTGCGGTGCCGTCAAGGCGGCGATGCAAGGCAAGGAAGTGCCGGGGCAGATCAGCGGGCTTTACGCGTTTTTGCGTCCCGCCGTGGATGCCAGCGGCGGCGACCTCGACGCGGCGATCAAGGCCAACGCCAAAATTCAGGCGCATCTCCTCGCCACCGCCTCGCCGGTGCTGGCCGGACTTGTCGCGCAAGGAAAGCTGAAAATCGCCGCGGGCTTCTATGCGCTCGACAGCGGGAAAGTGACGCTGCTGGAGTGAGAGGATGAAAACTATTGCCGTCGTGCCCGCTCTAGCGACCAGCCGAGCAGCCGAAAGCGCAGCGGGTATGGCAGGCAGCGGACGAATTTCGTCAGCGCCGCAAGCCTGAAAGGAAAGGCAATCTCGAAACCAGCCCTTTCGAACCCGTCGCAGATGCGCGCCGCCGCATCGTCCGGCTCCATTATAAGGGCATTTTGAAATCCTTCTCTTGGTCGGTCATCGGCGTTCGCACAAATCCAGGACAGACCACTTGGATCGCGATCCCCCTGCCCGCGTATTCGAGCTTCAACGCCTCGGCCATATAGATCAGCGCCGCCTTCGACGAGCCATAGCCGAGCGAACCCGGCAGGCCGTTGATGCCGGCGA
>JASHUD010000237.1 GCA_030040215.1 Methylovirgula sp. | reverse complement strand
CCCGGTTTCGATCTTGCCGGTGCCGCCGACGATGGAAAAATTGCTGTCTGCACCGTCGAATCCTGCCCGGCGGGGATCTACGCCAAAGAGGCGCTGCAGAAGCTCGGCGTCTGGGACGCCACGGAACCGAAGCTGGCGCAAGCCGCCAACGTGCGGGGTGCCTTAAGCCTCGTGGCGCGCGGCGAGGCCAAGCTCGGCATCGTCTATTCGACCGATGCCAAGGCCGAGCCGAACGTCAAAGTGGTCGACGTCTTTCCCGAAGCAAGTCATAGCCCGATCATTTATCCGGCCGCCGTGATCGGCGGATCGAAGAACCCGGCGGCCGCGGCTTTCTTACGTTTTCTCGCAACGCGCGCCGCTGTGAAGATCCTGCAGGACCAAGGATTCGCGATTCTTCAACCCGCGCATTGACCGTTGCGTCGCGCCCATTACGATGGGCGTGGGGATGGAGTTCCCCCAAGCATGCCGTTGGCTGATGACTCCTATCTCGCGCGGTGGGAGTGATCTCGACATCGACCCTCCGTTGCCGGAAGGAGGCGGAGCATGTTGCGACGGATACTGGCGAAGTTCATCAAAACCGGCCGCTTGACGGTCATCGAGGCGAACGGCCGGAAGTATTCGGTCGGCGATTCAACCGCGTCCCAGTCAGACGTTGTTGTAAGATTAAACGGAAGTTTCATAGGGTTATTGCTTTCGCTTCGCCCACAACTTTATCTCGGCGAAGCTTATATGAACGGCAAACTCGTCATCGAGCACGGCAGTCTTTGGGATCTCCTCGAACTTTGCGGCCGCAATCTGCAAAATCTCGGACACCCAACGAGATCGCGTTTGCTGCGTCTGGCGCGCAACGTTGCCTGCCTTCTGCAGCAGTGGAATTCGCGCCGCGCAGCGCGGTCCAATGCGGCGCATCACTACGATCTTTCCTATGACCTCTACCGGCAGTTCCTGGACGAGGATCTGCAATATTCCTGTGCGTATTTCACCCATAAAGACATGACGCTGGGCGAAGCCCAGGCCGCCAAAAAGCGGCATATCGCGGCCAAGCTCCATCTCGCGTCAGGCCAGCGTGTGCTCGACATCGGCTGCGGGTTCGGCGGTTTGGCCCTGTCGCTCGCCCGCGACCATGACGTGCGCGTCACCGGCATCACGCTATCGCAGCAACAATTTGCAATCGCCAAGAAACGGGCGGCCGATCTCGCGAACAAGGTATCCTTCGAGATGCGCGATTACCGCGAAGTCGAAGGGCCCTTCGACAGGATCGTATCGGTCGGCATGTTCGAACACGTGGGCGCGCCGAACTACCAGAAGTTTTTTGATGTCGTCGCGCGGCTTTTGACGGAAGACGGCGTGGCGCTCATTCATTCGATCGGCCGTGCCGACGGACCGGGCCTCACCGATCCCTGGATCCGGAAGTATATCTTTCCGGGCGGCTATATCCCTGCCCTTTCGGAAGTATTGCCGGCGGCCGAACGCGCCGGCCTCTGGGTCACGGACATCGAGATTTTGCGGCTTCACTACGCCGAGACGCTGCGCCGCTGGCGCGAACGCTTTCTGGCGAACCGCGCCGCTATCCGAGCCGTCTACGACGACAGGTTCTGCCGCATGTGGGAATTCTATCTGGCCGCCAGCGAGATGGCGTTCCGCTACGACAAGTTGATGGTCTTTCAACTGCAACTCACGCGCCGGCTCGGCGCTTTGCCAGTCACCCGCAATTATATGTTCGAGAGGGAACAGGCGGCCGAATTTTTGCATCGCGACGCGCCGCGGCGCAAAGCAATCTGAACGGTCGTCGGCGCTGATTTTCTCGGTTTTTGAGGAGCAGGCGGTGAAAAACTTAAATATTCGGAGACTTGTGCTTGACGTTGATAAAGCGCTTGCCATGCCCTCCCTCGTCGAGATTGCCCAAGCAATCCAGAATTCGAAGGGTGTCGAGTCTTGCAACATTACGGTCACCGGCGTCGATATCGAGACCGTGGGGACGAATATTACCATCGAGGGCAATGGCATCGATTATGACGAAGTAGTCCGCCAGATAGAAAATACCGGCGCCGCCGTGCATAGCCTCGATCAGATCGTCGTCGGAGAACGGATTCTCGAGAACACGCCGCGGGCGCGATGAATTTCCGCAAATGGATCGAGAATCCGAGCATATGGCTCGACGCAACGGCCGGCGTAGTCGATGGAATTCTGACCTCCTTGACGTTGGCCACGGGGCGTCTTTTGCAATCGGGAGGCGGTGCGTCGATCGGCTTGGGCGTGCGCGTCGGGATCGCGAGTGCGCTTACCACTCTATTTGTGTTCTTCGTCGCCCACTATTCGCAGCTGCGCACCGAATTGACGCGCGCCGAACACCAATTATCGCTCCTGTCGCACGGTAAATTGGTGGCAACCCGCCTTGGGCGACGCTCGTTATGGCAGGCGCTCGAAGGAGCATGCGTTGCGTGCGTTTGCGGATTCATCGGCTCGATGGCGCCGCTTTTGCTGTGTGCGGGCCTGCCGCCGCCTCCTTGTATCGGGATCGCCGCAAGTATTGTTTTACTCGGCATTCTCGGCGTCGTCCTGGCGCGGAGCTTCTACGGCCCGATCTACCTCTGGGCCATCATCATGATGGTGGGCGGCATCACACTCGCCTATATCGGCGCGCAATTGAATATCGCCGGAACGAGTTAAGAGAGTGGCGAAAGCGTCCCGCCACGTATGATTTGCCCGGCGGTTGCGCTAGGATTCCGCTACGCTTGGCCGGCCGAACAACGGATGATGAGATGGAAAAGCGCGTTGCCGTGCTGCTCGGAGGGTTCTCCTCCGAGCGGGAGATTTCGCTGCTTTCGGGGGAGGCCTGCGCCAAAGCGCTTGTCGCGGAAGGATTCGATGTCGCCCGCGTCGACGTCGACCGCAACGTCGCCGACGTTCTCGCCAAAATGCGGCCGGATGTCGCCTTCAACGCGCTGCATGGTCCGTATGGCGAGGACGGCATTATCCAGGGCGTGCTCGAAATGCTGCAAATCCCCTATACGCATTCCGGCGTGCTCGCCTCGGCGCTCGCCATGCGCAAGGATCTCGCCAGGCACGTGTTGAAGGCGGCCGGTATCCCGGTCGCCGCGGGCGTGACCGTCGATCGCTTCGCCGCCGCGCGCGCCCATGTGCTGCCGCCGCCCTATGTGGTGAAGCCGCTCGCCGAAGGCTCGTCGTTCGGCATCCTCATCGTCAAGGAAGGTCAGAGTCATCCGCCGCAAGAGTTAACACGCGACGACTGGCCGTATGGCGAGGAAGTGCTCGTCGAAGGCTATGTCGGCGGCCGCGAACTCACCTGCGCGGTCATCGGCGAAAAGGCCTACGACGTGATCGAAATCAAGGCCGCGGACGGCGGTTGGTACGACTATCGCGCCAAATACGCCAAGGGGGGATCGATCCACGTTCTTCCGGCGAATCTTAAAGAAAATATTTACCACTTTATCCAAGAGTTGAGCCTCAGGGCGCACAAGGCGCTGGGTTGCCGCGGTGTCAGCCGCGCCGACTTCCGTTATGACGACGGCCCAAACGGAACGGGCCAACTCGTCATCCTGGAAGTCAATACGCAGCCCGGCATGACCGAGACATCGCTCGTGCCCGAAATCGCGGCGCATGCCGGTCTGTCGTTCGGTGAGCTCGTCAAATGGATGGTGGAAGACGCCTCCTGCGACCGGTGAAGGAGGTCTTTGCAACTCCGCCCTCCTTGCCGGCCTATCTGGTAGCCTCGGACCGAGGTTTGCCGATCATGGAGGCGAGCGGTGCCCCACGCCGCCGCCGGATGGAACGCGGCTCGTTGCCCGTTCGGCTCCTGGTTCTGCTCACGGCGCGCGGCGCCGGCGTCGCTATCGCCCTCGTGCTTCTCGCTGCCATCGGCCTATATGGCACGATGCTCGGCGGCCAGTATGCGGCCTTTGTCCGGACTGAAGGGACAATTCCGGATTTCCTCGCGCGGAGCGCCGGATTCGGCATCCACGCGGTAACGATTGCCGGCGCCCACGAACTGTCGGAAAAGCAAATTCTCGATGCCATCGGCATTCGGCGCACGAATTCTTTGCTCTTCCTTGACGTGGCGAAATTACGCGACAGGCTCATCGCGCTGCCGCTCGTCAAAGACGCGAGCGTCAGCAAGCTTTACCCCAATCGGGTGATGATCGAAATCGAAGAGCGTCGGCCTTACGCGCTCTGGCAAAAGGACGGCGCGGTAAAGATTATCGCCGCCGACGGCACGCCGATCACCGCGCTGGACAAAACCCATTTCACCGCGCTGCCGTTTGTCGTCGGAGATGGAGCCAACGCGCGGATCGAAGAATATTTCGCGCTGCTCGACGCGGCGGGCGATCTCCGCAAGCGGATCAAAGCCGGCATTCTCGTCGCCGAGCGGCGTTGGACGCTTAAGATGGAAAACGGAATCGAAGTCGCTTTGCCCGAAATGGGCGCCGTCGCCGCGGTCGCCGAGCTCGCCCGGTTGCAGCGCAAATACGGCGTGCTCGACAAAAATATCGTTGCGCTCGATCTGCGCTTTCCGGGTCGGCTTATCGCCCGCCTTCCGGAGCCGGCCGACGATCCGCAGAAGTCGAAGGGCAGCCAGACATGAGAGCGCGTATGCTGCCGCCGCGGATGCGGGCCCTTCCGGCACGCAAGAGCGCCTTGCTTTGCGTGCTTGACGTCGGCACGTCGAAAATCATCTGTCTGATTGCCCGCCTCGATCCGATGGATCCTTCCGAGAGCCTGCGCGGACGCACGCATCGTTGCCGGGTTCTCGGCATCGGCCATCAGCGTTCGGCCGGAATGAAAAGCGGCGTCATTGTCGATCTCGATCAGGCGGAAGGCGCGATCCGCCGGGCCGTGGACGCGGCCGAACGCATGGCCGGCGTTCAAGCCGAGAGCGCGATCCTCAACGTGACCGGCGGGCGGATCGGTTCGCAGCTCTACAATGCCCGGGTTGGGATCAACGCGCGCGCCATCAACGATGCCGACGTCCAGCTCGTGCTCGAGGCCTGCGCGGCGCGCACTCAGCAGCAGGGCACGGCGGTGCTGCACTCGCTGCCAAACGGATTCTCGATCGGCGATATGCGCAACGTCCGCGATCCGCGGGGGATGATTGCCGATGCCCTCGGCGCCGATATGCACGTCGTGAGCTGCGATGCGATCGTGGCCCGCAATCTGATGCTGGCGGTCGAGCGTTGCCATCTTTCGGTCGAGGCGATGGTCGCAACGCCCTACGCGGCCGGCCTTGCGGCACTCATCGACGATGAAGCGGAACTCGGCACCACGCTCATCGATATGGGCGCCGGAACGACTTCGATCGGCGTATTCGCCGGCGGCAGTCTCGTCCACGTCGACGCGCTGGCGCTCGGCGGCGCGCACGTGACCTTGGATATCGCGCGCGGCTTAAACACCAGGGTCGCCGATGCCGAGCGCCTAAAGACGCTCTACGGCGCCTGCCTTTCCTCGTTCTCCGACGAGCGCGAGACGATCGCGGTGACGCTCGCCGGGGAAGACGGCGAACAGCCAATCCACCTGCCCAAGTCGCAGCTCTTGCGGATCATCAGGCCGCGGGTCGAAGAAATTCTCGAACTGGTGCGCGACCGGCTGAAAGCCGCCGGGTTCGGGGCGAACTCCGCGTCGCGCTTTATCCTAACCGGCGGGGCGAGCCAGCTTACCGGCATCTCCGAGGCGGCCAAACAGATCCTCTCGGGCCAGATCCGCCTGGGGCGGCCGCTGGGCATCCACGGGCTGCCGGAGTCGGCTAAAAATCCAAGCTTTTCAGCGGCGGTCGGGCTGCTCGTTTATCCACAGGCGGCCAAAATCGAATATTTCCGCCCGAGCCGCCGGACGGCGGAAGCGGCAACGGGGACAGGCGGCTATATCGCCCGCGTCGGGCAATGGTTGAGGGAAAGCTTTTAGTGGTATGGATAAAGCGAATAAGCGCGGCGGCTGATTCGTTTTTCCAGGCGTAAACCGTAAACAAAGCGGGCGCCCGGCGGCGCTCCAACGTCGAGAGGCCAGATATGTCGATCAATCTCAAAGCGCCCGAACTCAGAGAGCTAAAACCGCGCATTATGGTGTGCGGGATCGGAGGCGCCGGGGGGAATGCCGTCAACAACATGATCGTTTCCGGTCTGATCGGCGTCGATTTCGTCGTCGCCAATACCGATGCGCAGGCGCTCTCCTCCTCGCGCGCCGAGCGCGTCATCCAGATGGGCCTTCAGGTGACCGGCGGTTTGGGAGCGGGATCGCAACCCGATGTCGGCCGCGCCGCCGCGGAAGAGGTGCTTGAGGAAATCCGCGATCACCTTTCCGGCGCGCATATGGTGTTCGTGACCGCCGGCATGGGCGGCGGCACCGGCACCGGCGCCGCGCCGATCATTGCCCGCATCGCCCGCGATCTCGGCATTCTCACCGTCGGCGTCGTAACCAAGCCGTTCCAATTCGAAGGCATTCGCCGCATGCGCGTCGCCGAAACCGGCATTCTCGAACTGCAGAAGTCGGTCGATACCTTGATCGTCATTCCCAACCAAAATCTGTTCCGCGTCGCCAACGAGAAGACCACGTTCGCCGACGCCTTCGCCATGGCCGACCAGGTGCTCTACTCGGGCGTCGCCTGCATCACCGATCTCATGGTGAAGGAAGGGCTCATCAATCTCGATTTCGCCGACGTGCGCGCCATCATGCGCGAAATGGGCAAGGCGATGATGGGCACCGGCGAAGCAACCGGCGAAAAACGCGCCGTGCTGGCCGCCGAGGCGGCGATCGCCAATCCGCTGCTTGACGAAGTCTCGATGAGGGGAGCGCGCGGCCTGCTGATCTCGATCACCGGCGGCAACGATCTGACCCTCTACGAAGTGGACGAAGCGGCGAGTCGTATCCGCCAGGAGGTCGATGAGGACGCCAACATCATTCTCGGCGCGACCTTCGACCAGAATCTCGACGGGATGGTGCGTGTCTCGGTCGTCGCGACCGGCATCGACACAGGCGCGGAACTAGAGGGTTTCGACGGCGAGACGCGGAGCGTGGCATCCGCCGAGCGGCTGGCGATCACGCAGGAATCGCGCGATGCCGCGGAGCCTCCGCAACCGTCCTATGCCGGACCCGCCTACCATCAAGCCGGCACGACGCGCGGCGTCCACCTTCAGCCCATCGCGCCGCAGACGCGTCATCATGCCGAGCTCAGCGCCGCGCCGGAGCCGAAGAGCGAGCCTTACGCCGCCGGGCCTTTTATCCCGCCGGCAGCGGAGTCGCCGATCATTCGTCCGCAGCGCATGCCGCAGATCGAGGATTTGCCGATGCCCGGACAGAAGCAAATCCGCGCACATCGCGGCGAACCGACCGGCGAGCAGCACAGCGAGACGAAACGGCGTACCTTGCTCGAACGGCTCGCGGCCT
>JASHUD010000236.1 GCA_030040215.1 Methylovirgula sp. | reverse complement strand
GGGCATCGACAAGCGGCGCCACGAAACGGCGATACGTGGCGCTGCTGGCAACCACATCCATAAAAATACGCTTCAGTCCTTCCGCGCAGCGGCCTGCGAAGACGGGCTCGCCGTCGCGCAGTTCGTAACGTGCCGCTCTCGCCATGAAACTGGCGCGACAAGCGGCGCGTTCGGCGTGCCAAGCCGCCGGACCTGAGCTGACATTGCGTGCTTTCTCAATCCGCCTCGAACGCGTGTTTATAGTCGCGCGCCAGCGCCGCATTCTGCCGCTCCTTGCGCAGAACGCAGTTGCCGACCGCCAGGAACTCGATCTCGGTACCCATGAAACAGCCGAACGCATCTTCCGGCGTGCAGACGATTGGCTCGCCGCGCACGTTGAAACTCGTATTGACCAGTACCGGGCAGCCGGTCAATTCCTCGAAGCGGCTGATGAGTGCGTGATAGCGAGGGTTGGTCTCTTTGTGCACCGTCTGAATGCGCGCCGAGTAATCGACGTGGGTGACGGCCGGAATGTCGGAGCGCAGCACGTTGAGCTTATCGATGCCGAAGAGGGCTTGTTCTTCGCGAGTCATCGTGCGGCAATGCGATGCCTTCACGCCGGCGACGAGCAGCATGTAGGGCGAATCCGCGTCGAGATCGAACCAATCGGCGACGCGCTCGCGCAGCACCGAGGGCGCAAACGGCCGGAAGCTTTCGCGATATTTCACCTTGAGGTTGAGCGCCTTCTGCATGGTGGGCGAGCGCGGATCGCCGAGGATCGAACGCGCCCCCAGCGCGCGCGGGCCGAATTCCATGCGGCCCTGATGCCAGCCGACCGCCTGGCCGGCGGCAAGCGCCGCAGCGGTTTGCTCGATGAGCGCATCGTCGCGCACCACTTCGTAGACCGCGCCGACGCCGGCAAGCCGCCGCTCGATGTCGGCTTGCGTGTAGGCGGGACCGAGATAGGCGCCGTGCATCGAATCGGGGCGCTTCGTGACGAGCTTGTGGGTCTTGTCGCGCCGATCGTCGTAATAGCCGGCATAGGCTGCGCCGAGCGCGCCGCCCGCGTCGCCGGCCGCCGGCTGGATGAAGATCTCGCCGAACCGTCCGTCGCGCAGCACTTTGCCGTTGGCGACGCAGTTCAGCGCCACGCCGCCGGCAAGGCATAGATTTTTGAGCCCCGTCTCGGCTGCGAGCGCCCGCGTCAAGCGCAGCATCACCTCATCGGTCACCGCCTGGATCGAGGCGGCAAGATCCATGTGGCGTTGTTCGAGCAATTCGTCGGGACGGCGCGGCGGACCGCCGAACAACGCGTCGAAGCGCTGATCGATCATGGTGAGCCCGGTGCAGAACGAAAAATAATCGAGGTTGAGCTTGAACGAACCGTCCGGTTTCACGTCGATCAAATGCTCGAAGATCGTTGGCGCGTATTTCGGCTCGCCGTAGGGCGCGAGACCCATCACTTTGTATTCGCCGGAGTTGACCTTGAACCCCGTGTAATAGGTGAACGCCGAATAGAGCAGCCCCAGCGAGTGCGGAAAGCGGATCTCTTTCACGATGTTGAGATCGTCGCCCTGGCCGATGGCCGCGGTGGTCGTCGCCCATTCGCCGACCCCGTCCATGGTAAGCACCAAGGCGGAAGAAAACGGCGCCGGATAATAGGCCGAGGCGGCGTGCGAATAATGATGTTCGCAGAAGCGAAGCTTTTCTTTGTCGCCGAGCCCCGGATCGATCGCGGCAAGCTCGCGCAGCAGCAGATCGCGTTGAAAAAGCTTCTCGCCGATCCACAGCGGCATGGATTTGCGGAACGATGCAAAGCCGCGCGGCGCGAAGGCGACATAGGTTTCGAGCAGCCGCTCGAATTTCAGGAACGGCTTTTCGTAGAAGACCACTCTATCGATCGCCGCGCCTTTGGCCTCTTCGAGGCAATAGGCAATGGCGTGGGCGGGAAAACCCGGATCCTGTTTCTTGCGCGTAAAGCGCTCTTCCTGCGCCGCGGCGAGGATCTGGCCGTCGCCGAGCAACGCGGCGGCGCTGTCGTGGTAGAAAGCCGAGATACCGAGGACGAGCATCGCGAAGGATCAGAACAACGTATAGATGAACGGCGCCACGACCGATCCCTGGCTGAGCACGAAGAGCCCGCCGAAAATGAGGAACAGGACCAGGAGGGGCACCAGCCAGAATTTCTTGCGCGTGCCCAAGAATTCGAGAAGCTCCGCGAAAACCGACATTCCTCCTCCCCTAGAATCGTTTGCCCTAGAATCGTTTGCCCTAGAATTGTTTGCGCAGCGTTCCGGGGCCGGGCCCCGGCGGCGTGCGCTCGTCCCAATAGGTGGCGGCCTCAGGCGCGCGTTGAAGGCCGAGCGGGTCTTCGCGCCGCTTGCGCAGGACCCATCCGACGGGAACGACGGCACCGAAGAACAAAAGACCCATGACGATTGGGCTCACGACGGTGTTCAAAGCAAGGCCGAATTTGAACCAAGCACGATTCGCCGGGCCGAGGATGGCAGGATAGAAAAGCCCGGCTCCGCCCAGCAAAAGCGCGACCGCCAGCAGCCACCAGCGCGGGCCATGATGATGGACGAGCGGCCACACGGAGAGAAACGCCAGGATCACTCCCAGCGTGACGCCGAATTTGCGGTCCGATCCAGCCGCCGCCTTGCGGAAGCTTTGGACGGTTTCGTGGGTCTGCATGGCTTTGCGTCCGCGGCGGTTTCAAACACGTCCTGCGGCAAGGCTATAAGCCATTTCGCAAGCCATTCCAAATAGCCGCGATAGAAGGGCGCGACGGCTTTCGCGAAAGCCTGCCTCGATCGTCAATCGAACAAATACTGTTCGCCCACCATCGCGCCGAGGTGGGCATTGTCCTCGACGAACGCGGTCACGAATTCGTGCAGGCCGGATTGGAAAATCTCTTTCGTCGTCGATTGCATCAGCCGCGCGAAGACTGCGTGTGCGTGGCGCTGGGCGACGCCTTTATGGCCGTAGGCTTTGCCGATCGAATCGAGAAATCGCACGATATTCTCGTAGCAGGCGATCAGCGAGCGCGGCATCTCGGGGCGCAGGATGAGAAGATCGGCGATCAGCCAGGGCTTGAGGCTTTGCCGATAGACCCAGTGATAGGCGGTGAGCGCCGAGACGGCGCGCAAGATCGCCGCCCACTGGAAATAATCGACCGAACCGCCGACTGCCTCCGTCTCCGGCAAAAGGATATTGTATTTGACGTCGAGAATGCGGGCGGTGTTGTCGGCGCGTTCGATATAGAGGCCGAGGCGCGAGAACCAGTAGGCGTCGTTGCGCAGCATGGTGCGATGCGCGGCGCCGTCGTAGTCGAGCGAAGCCTTTTTTACGAACTCCAGAAAACGCGTCGTTTGCTCGCGGTCGTAGCCGCGCGCATTGCTCATCACGTGCCGCTTGAGCTCGATCCAGGCGCCGTTGATCGCATCCCACATTTCGGCGGTCAAAGCGGTGCGCACGGCGCGCCCGTTGGTGCGCGCTTTCTCGATGCAATTGCGGATCGACGAGGGATTGTCGGTCGAGAACATCAGATAATCGACGACGCTCGCTTCATCGGCCGCGGCGTGCGTCTCGCGGAATTCTTCGGCCGCGCCGGAGGCTTCGAGCGTACTGTCCCATTCGGTGCCGGGTCCCGCCTGCGAAGTCGGCACCGCGGTCAGGCGGCGCGTCGCATCGACGATGCGGGCCAGGAAATCGGCGCGTTCCATGTAGCGCGCGAGCCAATAGAGATTGTCGGCGGTGCGTGAGAGCATGATCGATCCGTGGACGACCGCAAACTATTGATCCAAAGCTTCTCGCGTCCGCTCGGGCTTGCCAAGCGCGCCGTGCGGCAGATTTTTGAGGCGCGCGTCGTCGATGACCCAGGTATCCTTCGTTCCGCCGCCTTGGCAGGAGTTGACGACCAGCGATCCTTCCTTGAGCGCCACCCGCGTCAGTCCGCCCGGCACGACGCGAATGCCGTCGGACCCGGAGAGAACGAACGGGCGCAGATCGACGTGGCGCGGCGCGACCCCCGAATCGAAGGAGGTCGGACAGGTCGAAAGGGCAAGCGTCGGCTGGGCGATGAAATTGCCAGGATTGCGCGCGACCTTTTCGCGAAACAGCGCAATTTCCTCGCGCGGCGCATGCGGGCCGATCAACATGCCGAAGCCGCCCGAACCGTTGACCTCTTTGACGACAAGCTCCGCCAGATGGTCGAGGACATAGGCGAGCGGCTCGGGCTCGCGGCAGCGCCAGGTCGGAACGTTTTTGAGGATCGGCTTTTCGCCGAGATAGAACTCGACGATCTCCGGCACGTAGCTGTAGATCGCCTTGTCGTCGCCGATGCCGGTGCCGACTGCGTTGGCGAGCGTCACGTTGCCGGAAATATAGGCATTGAACAGGCCCGGCACGCCGAGCACCGAATCCGCCCGAAAAGCCAGCGGATCGAGGAAGGCGTCATCGATCCGCCGGTAGATCACATCGACGCGCTTCGGTCCCTGCGTGGTCCGCATATAGACGATGTCGTCGCGCACCAGCAGGTCGCGGCCCTCGACCAGCTCGATGCCGAGCTTGTCGGCCAGAAACGAATGCTCGTAATAGGCGGAATTATAAGGGCCGGGCGTGAGCAGCGCGATCGTCGGCTCGCCATGCGCGGCGCGCGGCGCGACCGAGCGCAGCGTGGCCAGCAAAGCGTCGGGATAGTTCTCGACCGGCGCGACCCGATATTCGGCGAAGAGATCGGGCGCAACCCGCATCATCACCTCGCGATTCTCGAGCATATAGGAGACGCCGGACGGGGTGCGCAGATTGTCTTCGAGGACGTAGAAATCGCCCGCGTCGATGCGGACGATGTCGATCCCGGCGATATGAACGTGAATGTCGTGGGGAACGCGATGCCCAGCCATTTCCGGCTGGTAATAGGGATTGGCGAGCACGATGTCGCTCGGCAGTTTGCCGCTTTTTAAGATCTCCTGAGCGCCATAAACGTCGGCAATGAAGAGGTTCAGGGCCTTCACCCGCTGCCGCAGCCCGGCTTCGAGCCGTGTCCATTCGGAGCGGCCGATGACGCGCGGCACGATATCGAACGGGATCAGCCGTTCGGCCGCGTCTTTGTCGCCATGCACGGCGAAGGTGATGCCGATGCGGCGAAACAGGAGTTCGGCCTGCGCCCGGCGCGAGGCAAGCAGCTCGCCCGGCGTTTCGGCGAGCCAACGGGCAACCTTGCCGTAGACGGCGCGGATCTCGCCGTCGGCAAGCGTCATCTCGTCAAAACACTGCGGCATGTTCCGCCTATCCGGCTCGCTGCAACCCCCACCGCGCCGCGTTTCTAGCAAAATCGATGCTAGTTGAAGGAGTTCCTCGCCGCTGCGGCGCCCCCAAGCCGCAAATTCGCGGAAAGCCGTCGCCTACCCCGGGAAATGGAGCGTGCCAGGCCCAAATTCTACCGCTGGAGGCCGCGGGCGGCGCGGATGCGCCCGCTCAATCGCCGCTTGGCCGTAATCCCGCATCGGCCTCGTAAACCTGCTTCGCGGTATCGAGCGACGCCACGGCCGGCCCCGAGAAGCGGTCGAACGTAAGGTCGGTCGCCCCATCGCCAAACCGGGAGAGGTAGCCGTCCTCCAAACTGCCGGAGAGCGCCGCGGTTT
>JASHUD010000235.1 GCA_030040215.1 Methylovirgula sp. | reverse complement strand
TCGGCCATGCGAGCCTTTGGACAGTGGCGCCCGAGGCCGCCGACAACGATGCCGAGGAATCTCTTAAACAGGCGCTGGCCTTGCACCGTAAGATGCGGGCCCTACATACGGAACTGGTCTTGGCGGAGGAGGCTTTGGCAGGGGACGCGAGCGAGATCAATCTCGCGCGGCTAAAGTCGGTCCAAGAGCAATTATCGGTACTGGCGGGGACAGAAGCCGTTATCGAGGGATTTGGCGCGGCTTCCGGTCGGCATAGCGGAATTTTGTGAGGATTTTTCGTGCCGCTCCGCTTGCGCGGAGAAGCACTTGAAGAAATTATGCGTTTCCTGCTCGACGGAGGAAGGGTCAGCACGACGCGATTGCCGGAAAGCCCCGGGCCGGCGCATTGCCGACGGCGCCGGTTGCGGTCTTCGGCAGCTACAATCGCGTTTTATTCCGGCGCATAGATCGGCGATCGGCATCGCCCGCGAACAAGGATGCGCCGCTTGGTGCGAGCGAAGCGCAACTCGGATCGATAGAGGATCGAATGGCGAAGAAGGACAACGAAAAAGCCGAGACCGAGGGCGCCGCCGTCGAGACGACCGATAGTCCGCTGCTCGATCTTTCGGATGCCGCCGTCAAGCGGATGATCAAGCTCGCCAAGAAGCGCGGGTTTGTCACCTATCGCGAATTGAACGCCGTGCTGCCGTCCGAGGAGGTCAATTCCGAGCAGATCGAGGACATCCTGGCGATGCTCAACGAAATGGGCATCAACGTCATCGAGAGCGAGGAAGCCGAAGAAGCCGACGCCGAGGAAGGCGAAGAGGAGGAGATCGAGGGCGGCGAGCTCGTCGAGATCACCCAGCCCAAGGCGCTCGCCACCAAAACTTCGGAGCCCGCCGACCGCACCGACGATCCGGTGCGCATGTATCTGCGCGAAATGGGGTGTGTCGAGCTGTTGTCGCGCGAGGGCGAAATCGCCATCGCCAAGCGCATCGAGGCGGGCCGCGAGGCGATGATCGCCGGGCTCTGCGAAAGCCCGCTGACCTTCCAAGCGATCATCATCTGGCGCGACGAATTGAACGACGGCAAGGTGCTGCTGCGCGACATCATCGATCTTGAGGCGACCTATGCCGGGCCCGACGGCAAGAACACGCCGAAGATCGACATGACCGCGCCCGGCGCCCAGGAGGCGCTCGCCGCGCAACGCGCCCCCGCCACCGCGCCGCTCACTCCGCCTGCCGGGCTGCGTCCCGCCGCCGAGGAAGACGGCGATACGCCGGTGCTCGAAGAGGCGTTCGACGACGAAGAGGACATGGAGAATTCCGTATCGCTCTCGGCGATGGAGGCGGAACTCAAGCCGAAAGTGCTCGATACGTTCGACCGCATCGCCGACGCCTTCAAGAAACTGAACAAGCTGCAGGTACAGAACGTCGAGAACAAGCTCAAGAACGAGACCCTCACCCCCGCGCAGGAGCGCCGCTACAAGACGCTGAAGAAAGAGATCGTCACCGACGTCAAATCCCTGTCGCTCAACCAGAACCGCATCGATGCGCTCGTCGAGCAGCTATACGACATCAACAAGCGGCTGATCGGCTTCGAGACGAAACTGCTGCGCCAGGCCGAAGAGAGCGGCGTCTCGCGCGAAGATTTCCTGAAAGCCTACCAGAACTCGGAGCTCGATCCGAAATGGCTGCTGCGCGTCTCCAAGCTCGGCGGTCGCGGCTGGAAGGATTTCGTCACCCGCCGCAAGGAGAAGATCCGCGAGATCCGTACCGACATCCATGGGCTCGCCACCGAGACCGGGCTCGAAATCCAGGAATTCCGCAAGATCGTGCAGGTGGTGCAGAAGGGCGAGCGCGAGGCGCGCCAGGCGAAGAAGGAAATGGTCGAGGCGAACCTGCGGCTCGTCATCTCCATCGCCAAGAAATATACCAACCGCGGTCTTCAGTTCCTCGATCTCATTCAGGAAGGCAACATCGGCCTCATGAAGGCGGTCGACAAGTTCGAATACCGGCGCGGCTACAAATTCTCGACCTATGCGACCTGGTGGATCCGCCAGGCGATCACGAGATCGATCGCCGATCAGGCGCGCACCATCCGCATTCCGGTGCATATGATCGAGACGATCAACAAGATCGTGCGCACCTCGCGCCAGATGCTGCACGAGATCGGCCGCGAGCCGACCCCCGAGGAGCTTGCCGAAAAGCTCGCCATGCCGCTCGAAAAGGTGCGCAAGGTGCTCAAGATCGCCAAGGAGCCGATTTCGCTCGAGACGCCGATCGGCGACGAGGAGGATAGCCACCTCGGCGATTTCATCGAGGACAAGAACGCGATTCTACCGATCGACGCGGCGATCCAATCGAACCTGCGCGAGACGACGACGCGTGTCTTGGCGTCGCTCACGCCGCGCGAGGAGCGCGTGCTGCGCATGCGTTTCGGGATCGGCATGAACACCGACCACACGCTCGAAGAGGTCGGCCAGCAATTCTCGGTCACGCGCGAACGCATCCGCCAGATCGAGGCGAAGGCGCTGCGGAAGCTGAAACATCCGAGCCGGTCGAGGAAGCTCAGGAGCTTTTTGGATAATTGAAGCGGGAATACCAAGACGGCCCGGATCGTAGATCCTGTCGGCTTGGACATTATCGCGGCGGGCACAAGCCCGCCGTTTGCTTTTGCGACCCCAATGCGCCGAGATCGCGCCTAGCGCTCCCGGTTCCCGCGAGCATAATCAAAAAGCAATTATCACCTGCGATCAATAGGATGCTATTCTCTCAGGATAATCCAAAACTTTACGTATATACATATATTTACCGACTACA
>JASHUD010000032.1 GCA_030040215.1 Methylovirgula sp. | reverse complement strand
CTCCGTGACCGTGGCAGCTACCGAAGGGAGGCTCACCGAAGGCGTCTACACCTGCCCCGTTCTCGTCGATCTCGCGCGTCAGAAGGCGATCGAGATGCCAATCTCGGCGGCCGTCGAGGCGGTACTTTCCGAACGCATCGAAATCGGCGCGGCGATCGAAAGCTTGCTGGCCCGCCCCGCCAAGCCCGAACTCTCGGCTGGAAATATCGACGCCCCGCTTAGTGAATGAGCTAGTTTCCTTCTCCCGCTTGCGGGAGAATGCCCTAGGGCGCGCTTCGCGCGCCCTAGGGCATAAACGGCCGCCGCAGGCGGCGGCCTGTGGCATGACGGATGAGGGTTCTTGTGAGCGGGACCGCTCCTCACCCGGTCGGCTCCGCCGACGACCCTCTCCCGCAAGCGGGAGAGGGGGTTGCGCCGCATGGTTTCGACGTGAGGACGCAGGATGGCTTACTGGCTGTTGAAGAGCGAGCCCGACAGTTGGTCCTGGCGGCAGCAGGTCGAGGCCGGCGCGAAGGGCACCTCGTGGAATGGCGTGCGCAACCATTCCGCCAAGCAGAATTTGATGGCGATGAAAGTCGGCGACGAGGCTTTCTTCTATCATTCGAACGAAGGCAAGGAGATCGTCGGCATCGTCACCGTCGCGAAACCTTATTATCCCGACCCGACCGACAAGACGGGCACGTTCGGTATGGTCGATGTGCGCGCCGAAAAGTCCCTGAAAAAGTCGGTCGGGCTCGCCGCGATCAAAGCCGAGCCGCGGCTCAAGAACATGGTGCTCGTCAACAATTCCCGCCTTTCCGTGCAGCCCGTGACCGATGCCGAATGGAAGCTCATCTGTAGGTTGGGCGGGATCTGACTCCCTCTTTCCATTCGCGCCGCGAATGGGGAGCCCTAAGCCTCTCCCCGCGCGCGGAGAGAGGGTACAACTTGCCTTTTCTTCCAGTCGTGGCGTATCGCTGCGGCGCCCAATCGTTCGAGAACCGCAAATATGATCCGCTCCGCTCTGATGAACGTGATGACCGCCGCGGCGCTCAAAGCCGGTCGGGGCTTGAAACGCGATTTTGGCGAAGTCGAGAATCTGCAGGTCTCGGTGAAGGGACCGGGCGATTTTGTCTCCGCCGCCGACCACAAGGCCGAAAAGATCCTTTTCGAGGAGCTTTCGAAGGCCCGTCCCGGCTATGGATTTGTCATGGAGGAGTCGGGCGTCGTCGAAGGCTCCGATAAGAGCCACGTCTGGTACGTCGATCCGCTCGACGGCACGGCGAATTTCCTGCACGGCCTGCCGATTTTCGGAATCTCGATCGGATTGGCGCGCGACGATCAAATCGTCGCCGGTCTTGTCTACAATCCGGCGCTCGAGGCGCTGTATGTCGCCGAGAAGGGCCAAGGCGCCTATCTCAACAATCACCGTTTGCGCGTTGCGGCGCGGCGCGAACTCGGCGAAGCGCTCGTCGGCTGTGCTATTCCACATCTGGGCAAACCCGGTCGCGCGCGCTTTAAGGCGGAGCTCTCCGCGGTGATGGAACACGCCGCGAACCTGCGACGGCTGGGCGCGGCGGCGCTCGATCTTTGTTTTGTGGCGGCCGGCGCCTACGACGGATTTTGGGAGCGCGGCCTGAAGCCTTGGGATCTCGCCGCCGGGATCTTGCTCGTTAAAGAGGCGGGCGGTTTTGTGACCGACGCCGACGGCGGCTCGGATATCTTCGCCAAAGGCTCCGTCTGCGCCGGCAACGCGAACATACATTCGCAATTATTGGCCCTCATTCGCTCTGCCGGATGACCTCGATCCGTGCTAGAAATCAGGCTCCGTGCGACAGCGCGGCGGGCCTTGCGCCGGCATGCGGCGGCAAGCGAAGGCAAAGTGGAACGACCCATGGTGGCCGACATCGACCCCTATAAGCTCTCCATGCCACGCCTCTATCTGCTGCGGATGGTGGTCTTTCTGATCCTCGTCGGCTTCGTCGCGCTCATTCTGCATAAGCAGATCCACACCGCGTTCATGGCCAACCCAGGCCTTAACAGCTTGATTTTCTTCGTGCTCGCTGTCGGCATCGTGCTCACGCTGCGGCAGGTGATCCGGCTTTTCCGCGAAGTGCATTGGGTCAACTCCTTACCGGACGCCGACAAGGTAAAGCAGCCAGTCCTGCTGGCGCCGCTGGCGAGGCTGCTTGGCGCTCGTCCGCCCGGCGCGGTGATCTCGACCTTGACCTTGCGGGCACTTCTCGATTCGATCGGCGCGCGGCTCGACGACGCCCGCGATACGGCGCGCTATCTCACCGGGCTGCTCATTTTTCTTGGCCTGCTCGGCACGTTCTGGGGGCTGCTCGCGACCGTCGGCTCGATCGGCGAGGTGATCCGTTCGATGAGCGGCGGCAACGATGCCGCCGTGATGTTCGAGAACCTGAAGAACGGGCTCGCCGCGCCGCTCGCCGGCATGAGCATCTCCTTCACTTCTTCGCTGTTCGGCCTTTCCGGATCGCTGGTACTGGGCTTTCTCGATCTGCAAGCCGGACAAGCGCAGAACCGGTTTTACAAGGAGCTCGAAGACAACCTCACGACCAGTACCGGCGACATCGTCGTCGAAGACGGCGCGCTGAGCGAGGGCGTGCCGCGCGAGTTGCGCGCCGCGATCGACAAGATCGCGATGACCGCCGACCAAAGCCACGCGCGGGCCACTTCCATCGCCATGGCCAATCTCGCCGACGGCATTCAAGGCCTCGTCCAGCACATGCGTTCTGAACAGCAGATGATCCGTGACTGGGTCGAGGCGCAAGCCGAGCAAAGCCGCGAGCTCAAAAGCGTGCTGAAACAGCTTACCCGGGAAACGGAGCGTCGCTGATGCCGCTTGCGCGCGCGCGCCGCCAGCAACGCGCGGTCGATTATTGGCCGGGCTTCGTCGATGCGCTCTCGACGATGCTGCTCGTCATCGTCTTTCTGCTCTCCGTGTTCATGCTGGCGCAATTCTTCCTCGCCCGCGAGGTGTCGGGCAAGGACACGGTCCTCGACAGGCTCAACAAACAGATCGCCCAGTTGACCTCGCTTCTCGCCATGGAACGCGCCGGCAAGGCCGACGTCGAAGCCAACCTTGCCGCTCTTCAGGCGACACTCGATACGGAGCAGAAGGCGAAGAGCAAGCTGCAGGCGCAGATCATTGCGATGAATTCCGGCGCTTCCGGCGCCGACCAGCGGGTCACCGCCGCCGAACAACAGGTTGTCGCCGAGAAGCAGATTTCCGCCCAGGCGCTCGCCGAGGTCGATATCCTCAACCAGCAGATCGCGGCGCTGCGCAAACAGCTCGCCGCGATCGAGGATGCGCTTTCCGCCTCCGAAGCGCGCGACCGCGAATCGCAGGCCAAGATCGCCGACCTTGGCTCGCGTCTCAACATCGCGCTGGCGCAGAAGGTGCAGGAGCTGTCGCGCTACCGTTCCGACTTCTTCGGCCGGCTCCGGCAAATCCTCGGCGACCGTCCCGATATCCGTACCGTCGGCGACCGTTTCGTCTTCCAATCCGAGGTACTCTTCGATACCGGGCAAGCGACGCTGAATAACGCCGGCAAGGCGACGCTCGACAAGCTCGCCAGCGCCGTGGTCGAACTGGGCCACGAGATCCCGCCGGAAATTCCCTGGATTCTGCGGGTCGATGGACACACCGACAAGCGGCCGATCCAATCGGCGCAGTTCCACTCGAACTGGGACCTTTCCGCGGCGCGGGCCATCGCCGTCGTCCAATATCTGATCAGCAAAGGCGTGCCGCCGGAGCGTCTCGCGGCCGCCGGTTTCGGCGAATTCCAGCCGATCGATCCGGGCGATAGCGAGGCCGCCTATAGCAAGAACCGGCGGATCGAGCTGAAGCTTACCGAGAAATAAAACGGCGGCGGCGCGAGATGCCGCCCTGCCTTGCTTCGCCGCGCAGGTTCGGTGTAATGCGCGCTGCCTCGGCACCTTGGTCTTTGCCGGGCCGGTAGCTCAATTGGTTAGAGCCGGCCGCTCATAACGGCCTGGTTGCAGGTTCGAGCCCTGCCCGGCCCACCACAATCCGCATCGAACTGCCAACAACAACAATTCGCCTTCACGGATTTGCGTCGTCGGGTGCTTTCGATTCCGAACGCAGCGTGCCTTGCCGCAACGATCCGTAGAACTTCCGCGCCTTGCTGAATGCCTTCCAAAGCACTGGCGTCTGCTTGATTTGCCGTTTGAGCCATAATTTCGCGGCGGCGGGCACGATGAGAAGGATGCCTCGCCAGGTGGCCGCCGACAAATGATCGTAGAGTTTTTGCGCGCCGTCGCACCAATCGCGCTTATAGGATTCGTCGCCGATCGTGAAATCGAAGATCGCGAGCTTACGATCGATTGCGTAACGCAGCAGATCGTGGAGATGCGCCGCGCCGGGACCGAAACGCGATAGTTCGCCGGCGCCGTAACTTGCCAGCAGATGATAATAGGTGCCGCGAAAGATCAGCCCGAGATTTGCCGCGGCGACGTCCGGACCGCAATTGAGATGACTGATATGCACCAGCGGTTTGGTCAGCGGATCCGTCGCCAGGGCCCGGTAAAACTCCAAATAGCCGGGCCGAGCGAAGAGATTGCCGGCCCCCATTTGCAGCAAGGCGCCGGACTTTTGCGCGATCAGCGTATTGAGCGCGGCGAGAATCTCCTTGTCGTCGCGCGGATGCACCAGTTCGAGGGCGCCGAGTTCGGCCAGCCGGCGCAGCTTGGTGCGATCGCGGCGGCGCGTCGCCGACGAACGCTTGGCTCTATAGAAGGCGTCCCAAGTTTCCGCGAGCGGCGTCGAGTAGGCGCCGCTTGGGTTTGCCGTCACCCCAAGAGCCAGCATCGGATTGGGTTGCGCGCCGACCATCGCCGGCATTTTCTCGAGACGGGCGAGGTCATAACGCAGGCCCGGACGACCTTGCAATGTTTCGACCATGTGCCGCCAGACTTCGCGGAATGGCCGACCGCCCAGTCTGGAAGAAAATTGCGGCGCGAGCAGCGGCGCGTTGTAGTCGCAGAGATCGGAGCCGAGCCAATCGAGTTCGCGCGCAAATCCGATCTTCCGGGTGGCAAGCGGCAGGATGAACAAAACGTCGCCGCCGGCGCGGCCGACGACGATTGCGGGCCGTACGCCGCTACGGGCGCCGACGTGCCTCTGCCAGGTGGCTAGCCAATCGAACGTTTGAAAGACAGTGCAATCGGCCCGCTGTTCAAAAGCGCGCCAATCGCCTTCCACGTCGGAGAGATTTTCGTAGACGGCGAGTTCGATCGGCGGGAGCAATGGGCTCGCGACGGAGACATGGGCCTCGCTCGTTCGCGCCTCCAAATTGGCATCCTCGTAGGGGGTAAGTTTGAGAGAACCCGCTCTCGGCACGATCTCGCTCCTTGGGTTCGATATTCCGCACCCTAGCGGGTCGGGTTCGACAGTGAGGTAAACAGCGAAGATAAAACACCGACTAACGTTAATGCCGACCGGAGCGCGGCCAGGGCCGAAGTCATAGAAATTCGCATGCGCTCCTCTAACGCCAGCGCAACAAGGGACTGTGATAGATCGCCTTGGCGCACCTGCGCAGCGTCAGTTTCAACGCCTGCAGGCGGCTGAGCAACGCAAAGACCGGCGAGCGGCCGGGGCGCGCGTCGAACCAAAGCCGCGCCATTGCGGCGCGCTCCGTCCACGCGGCCATGTAGCTGCTGTCGTTGAAAGTACAGGAATCGACGTAGCCGATGCCCGCATCCGCCAGAAACGCCGCGGTATAGTCTTCGAGCAGCAGCATGCCCGGCGAGAAATCGCCCAAGCTCTCGTCGTAGGCCGTCTTCCAGGTAAAAGCCGCGCGCCCGGCACGCAGGACGATCTGCATGCTCAAGGGTTTTGCATCGAGACTGAGCGCATAAATATGGACGCGGCCTTCCGCTGCCAACGCAGCGATCATGGCGCGCGCGAAGTTCGCATCGGGTGCATGGGAGAGCAAAGCGGTGCGCCTACGGCCCTTCCAGCCCGCCGCCTCGAGCGTAAGGAAGTCTTCGAACGTCCGCCGAACCGTTTCCACTTCGGCGACAACGCCGAGACGCAGCGCGCCTTTGTCCGCCAACCGGCGCCGATGCTGGCGCAATTTCTTGCGGCTCGGACTCGAAAGTGCGCGTTCCAGGTAGGATTTGCCGTCGAGATCGGAGGCGAGTTTCGGCCGCAGCCATTCGGCGAAAACGCGCGACGGGCTGCGACGTGCGGCAAGCGCGCGGCGGAGAGCCGCCATCGTCGCGCTGTCGGCGCTCATGCTCTCGAGAGAGACGATCTTGGGCAAGGTCTTGTCGCCGGAAATATGCGCAAGCATCGCCTCCAGCACGTTGTCGAGGCAGCCTCGATCGATCACTGGACTGGCAAGATAACCGTGCGGCATCGGCGGAGCGATCAACATCGATACGGGGATGCCGGATCGCCATGCGCGGTCAATCGCGAAGGCCCACACACCGACAAGCCGAGGACGCGGCCCATCGCTTCGCCACGCCAAAAGCGCGCAGCAGTTGCGGGCCGGGTAAAATTGCCGGGCGAGCCCGATCAGTGCGGGGTTCATGAAGGCATTGGCGGTATCGGCGCGCGCCAGCAGATCCTCCCAGTCGGAATGGAGCTCGGAAAGCCGGGCGCCCGAGGCGGCTTCGACCGTAAGCGCCGACGGCTCAGGCCGGCGCACGTTCGGCGTGTGCGGCCGCCGGTTTTCCGCGCTCCCCATTTCGTCCCGTGGCGCGCGCAAAGCGTCTTCGGCGAGGGCCGGCGCGCCCGACGATGCGAGATTGCGTAACAAGGAACCTCCCGTTCATTGGTCGCCCGGCCTGCGACCCCCCGCTGTTTACGATAAAAACCCTTCCAACCCATTAGGGCGGCCACAGAAATCAGCGCGATCATTTGCAAAACATTAAGGGTGATGGCGGAGCAGCCGAAGATCGAGATCGTCGATGGGCAAACCTTGCATTTGGGACGCTTCGTGCGGCGGATGTCGGCCGGCGGCGCGAAAAGGAACCTGCGCTTTGGGCTTGCTCGGCTTGGCGTTGCCCACCATATTTCAAGGATTCCAGCCAACTGCGGCCTTGACCCGGCGGATTGGGAGCCAGCGATGTTCATCGAAACCGAAGCGACGCCGAACCCGGCGAGCTTGAAATTCCTGCCCGGCCGCGCCGTGATGCCTGCCGGCACGCTGGAGATCCGCAGCGCGGCGGGCGCGGCGCAATCGCCGCTCGCGCAAGCGCTCTTCGAAATTCCCGGCGTATCCGGCGTCTATTTTGGCGCCGATTTCATCACCGTGACGAAGAGTGCCGGCGAATGGCAGGAACTCAAGCCTGCGATCCTCGGCGCGATCATGGAACATTTCGTCGCCGGCACGCCGCTGCTCGCCGAAGGCGCGGTCCCCGATCCCCAGAACGAGCCCGACGAATTCTTTGCGCCGGAAGATGCCGACACGGTCGAGACCATCAAAGAACTGATCGAGACGCGCGTCCGCCCCTCGGTCGCCGGTGACGGCGGCGATATCAAATTCCGCGGCTATCGCGAGGGCGTCGTCTATCTGGCCATGAAGGGCTCGTGCTCCGGTTGTCCGTCGTCCACCGCGACATTGCGGCACGGGATCGAGAATTTGCTGCGTCATTACGTGCCGGTCGTGCATACGGTCGAGCAGATCTGACGCGCCAGGCGCAGACATGACGGAGATGAAGATCCTCGCCATCGATACCGCCCTGCAGGCGGTCTCGGCCTGCGTGTATGAAAGCGGCGCGGCGTCGCCCGAATCGGCAGAGACCATCGCCATGCAGCGCGGCCACGCCGAGGCGCTGATGCCGCTCATCGATCGCGTGATGGCGCAAGTCGACGGCGGCTTTTCGGCGTTGGGACGCGTCGCGGTCACGGTCGGGCCGGGATCGTTTACCGGGATCAGAATTGGCATCGCCGCGGCGCGGGCGATCGGCATCGCCTGTGGTGTGCCGGTGGTCGGCGTCTCGACGCTTGCCGCGCTTGCCGCGCCGTTGATCCTCGACGAGAAGCCGGGCCTCGTCGTCGCCGCCATCGATGCGGGACGCGGCAACGTCTATTTCGCCGCTTTCGGGCCGGAGGGACGCGCGATCATCGTTCCGCGCCTTATGCCGGTACGCGATGCCGTCCGCTTGCTCGGCACGGGGCCGGTCCGCATCGCGGGGTCGGGCGCGCCGATGCTCGCGATCGAAGCTTGGTCGGCGCATCTGAGTGCCGAGGCGGTCGGTTCGATCGCGCCCGATATCGGCTTCGTCGCCAAGCTTGGGCTTCTCGCTGATCCGGGGTCGGCGCTCGCTCACCCGCTTTACTTGAAAGCGCCCGACATCAAAGTGCCGGAGGCGGGCCGCGTGCCGCTCGCGCCTCTTTGAGCGGCATGTTCGGACGGCCCCAAACATCGGCATCGATTCGCCGCATCGGGCCGGACTTCGCCGCCGCCTGCGCCAAAATCCACGCACAGAGCTTCGCTCACCCCTGGGCGCCGGCCGAGTTCGAGAGCCTGCTTGCCGGGCGCGACGTCATCGGCGAAGCGGCGTTTGCCACGTCCCTTTTCGGCGGACGACGGCTTACCGGGTTCGTCCTGTCGCGGCGCGGGGCGGACACCGCCGAGATGTTGACGGTTGCGGTAGCGCCCGCGCTGCGCCGCAACGGGGTGGCCACCGCGCTTATCGCCCGCCATTTGGCGACCTTGGCCGCGGAGAGCGTCAAATCGCTCTTTCTCGAGGTGGAGACCGACAATCGGGCGGCGCGTGCCCTCTACCGGCGCTTCGGGTTCGAGGAAGTCGGGGAGCGTAAAGCCTATTACCGCAAGGCCGACGGAATTGCCGCTTCCGCCCTCGTTTTGCGCCGCGATTTCGATTAAAAGGGCCTACGGCGAAACGGCGAGGATCATGAACGAATTTTCCGATGGGGCCGAAACGGCCGGCGAACTCGTGAACGGGCAGAAAGAAGCCTCGCCGGCCATGCCGCGCAAAAAGTTGTTCATCAAGTCATACGGCTGTCAGATGAATGCTTACGATGCGCAGCGGATGAGCGATCTCCTCGCCCCCGCGGGCTTCGATGCGACAGAGAGCCTCGACGACGCCGACCTCGTGATCCTCAACACCTGCCATATCCGCGAGAAGGCGGCGGAGAAGATCTTCTCCGAACTCGGCAAGGTGCGCGTCGTCAAGCGGGCGCGCCGTGCCGCCGGACTGACCGCCAAAATCGTTGTCGCCGGTTGTGTCGCGCAGGCCGAAGGCGCCGAGATCATTCGCCGCCAAAGCGCCGTCGATATTGTCGTCGGGCCGCAGAATTACCATCGCCTTCCGGCGCTCTTGCGGCGCGCCGAGGCGGCGGTCGATACCGAATTTCCGCTCGACGACAAGTTCGATCACCTAGTCGGCCCGGCAGCGGGCAAGATCAAGGAGCGCGGCGTCTGCGCCGTCGTCACGGTGCAGGAAGGCTGCGATAAGTTCTGCAGCTTCTGCGTCGTCCCCTATACGCGCGGCGCCGAGTATTCGCGCCCCGTGGCGAAAATTCTCGCCGAAGTCGAAACGCTCGCCGCGGCGGGCGTCAAGGAAGTCACCTTGCTCGGCCAGAACGTCAATGCCTATCATGGCGAAGGCCTCGACGGCCGCGTCTGGACGCTCGCACAACTCTGCGCGCGGCTCGCCGAGGTGCCGGGAATATTGCGACTGCGGTATATGACGAGCCATCCGAGCGATATGGACGACGAACTCATCGCCGCGCACCACGACCTGCCGGCGCTCATGCCCTATCTTCATCTGCCGGTACAGGCGGGCTCCGACGCCGTGCTCGCGGCGATGCGCCGCAAACACGGCCGCGACGAATACCTCGAACTCGTGGGAAAGATCCGCGCGGCGCGGCCGGATATCGCGCTCTCTTCCGATTTCATCGTCGGGTTTCCCGGCGAGAGCGAGGCGGATTTCGAGGCGACTCTCGATCTTGTCGACCAGGTGGGATTCGCCAGCGCCTTTTCCTTCCAATATTCGCCGCGCCCGGGAACGCCCGGCGCCGATTTCCCGGATCAGGTCGATGCCGAAGTAAAACGCCGGCGCCTCGGCCGCCTCCAGGACCTGTTGGAGACGCAGCGCGCCGCCGTTCATCAAGCGATGGTCGGCAAGACCGTTGCTGTCCTATTCGAAAAAAAGGGCCGCTATCCCGGTCAAATTGTCGGCCGGTCTCCCTATCTTCAGTCTGTCCAGGTTACGGCGCCGGACGATCTCATCGGGGACTTGCGGCCGGTCGAGATCGTCGCGACGAGCGCCAATTCATTGTTTGGGCGACTTGCAGGCGAAACGGCCCGGATCGAAGAGGTAAAGGCTTGAGAGCACCGGATCGTCCGATAGCGCCGCTGCGCGCGGCGGAGGCGGCCATAGCCTCCGAAACGCCCGCCGAAATTACTTTGGCTTTCGATGACAATCGCCACGCTTCGCTGCTCTTCGGGCTATACGACCAGAACCTTGCCAAGGTCGAACGCCGGCTCGGCGTGCTCGCCAATGCGCTCGGCAACCAGGTCACGATCAAGGGGCCGCCGGAAGCCTGCGAACAGGCCCGCCACGTGCTCGAAAATCTGTACGCGCGCGTAAAGCTTGGACAGCCGGTCGGTCTCGGCGACGTCGATGGCGCGATCCAGGAAGGCGTGCAGCAGGGCAGCCTGTTTCCCAACGCCGAAATCGGCCGCGCGGTTTTCGAGGAGATCTCGACCCGCCGGCGCGGCGTGGTGCGCGCCCGCAACGCGGCGCAGGATCTTTATATCCGCTCCCTCAAGCGCCATGAACTCTCCTTCGCCGAGGGACCGGCCGGCACCGGCAAGACATGGCTGGCGGTCGGTTATGCGGTCTCGCTGCTCGAGCAAGGCGTGGTCGAGCGCCTCATCCTCAGTCGCCCGGCGCTCGAAGCCGGGGAGCGGCTCGGCTTCCTGCCCGGCGATATGCGCGAGAAGGTCGATCCCTATCTGCGGCCGATCTTCGACGCGCTCAACGACTTCATGGACGGCCGCATGGTCGAGCGCGGCATGCAGACCGGCATGATCGAAGTGGCGCCGCTTGCCTTCATGCGCGGACGCACGTTGCACAACGC
>JASHUD010000234.1 GCA_030040215.1 Methylovirgula sp. | reverse complement strand
TGATCCTCATCGGCGCCTCGGGGCTCTCTTACGAGGAAGCGGCGAGCATTTGCGGCTGCGCCATCGGCACGATGAAAAGTCGCGTCAACCGTGCCCGTAACCGCCTGGCGGAGATTCTTTCGATTCATTCGAGCAGCGAACTCGGCCATGGAAGCGAATGGCAGGTCGGCGATCCGATCTCCCTTGGTCAGCGCTATTCGAAGACTGGCAGCGATTAGACCGCTCAAGGGCTCCTTGCGCCGGCGAATGGTTTCAGCGCCATCCCCGCTTCGATGATACGCCGGCGTACCGCCGCGGCGATGGCAACCGCATTTGGCGTATCGCCATGCACGCAGATCGAATCGATGCCGGTCGGGATGCGCTTGCCGGAAGCAGTAATCACCGCCCTTTCTTTCAGCATCGAAAGCACACGAGCCGCGATCGTCTCTGCGTCGTGCAGTATGGCGCCTTGCTGCGCGCGGGGCAGTAACAGGGCGTCATCTCCATAGCCACGGTCCGCGTAAATCTCGCGGGCGATGGCAACGCCTTCGGCTTTGCCGGCGATCTCGAGCCTGGTTCCTGCCGCGGCAAGAAAGACAAGGTCTGGGTCGACGGCTTTCGTGGCGCGGGCGATCGCCCGGGCAACTTCTACTTCTTCCGTCGCAAGGTTGCCGAGCGCGCCGTGCGGCTTGACGTGGGTAAGCCTATGGCCGGCATAGGCGGCAAGCGCCGCGGCGGCGCCGACTTGATAGGCGACGAGCCGCTCGATCTCGGCGGCGGAAAAGGGCAGACGGCGCCGCCCGAAACCCCACAGATCTGGGAAGCTCGGATGCGCCCCGACCGCGACGTCCTTCTCTTTGGCGCGCCGGAAAGTGGCGGCCATGACCTCCGGATCGCCGCCATGGAAGCCGCAGGCCACGTTGGCGCTGGTCACGATGTCGAACATGGCCGCATCGTCGCCCATCGCGTAGGCGCCGAAACTCTCGCCGCAGTCGCAATTAAGATCGATGCTTGGCATGCGACCGCATCATGCACGCGGCCCACGTGCGGCACAAGCAAGCGTCGCGCGCCGCGGATCTGGGACTCCGTAACCTTCCTGAAAGGCATTTGGGCGAAAAACATGCCGTCGGCTCCGGCATGAAAGACGAGCATGAGCATCCTTTATTCGGCCGCGCGCAGCAGATCGGCGCAAGCCTGTGAGAGGCGCCCAATCCCGCCATGGCTGCTGATTGCCGTCGCTTTGCTGTTGGGCTCCATTCTCTCCTTCGCCGGTGCGCACAAGGTCTGGCAGGACGGCACCTTCTTCGACTCGGACGATGCGATGCAGCTCGTGCAAGTACGCGAACTGCTGGGCGGCCAGAATTGGTTCGACATGACGATCGGGCGGCTCGACCCGCCGCACGGCGTCTTCATGCATTGGTCGCGCACCATCGACGTGCCGCTCGCGCTGCTGATCAAAGGGTTTGGGCTGCTGCTGCCTGCGCAAACCGCCGAGCGTCTCACGCGGCTCGTCTTTCCGCTCGTTCTGCAGGCGCTGCTTTATGGTGGCATTGTCCGGCTGGCGCGCCTGCTCCTTGGACCGCAGGCTGTCCCCGCGGCGATCGCACTCGTGCTGTTGAGCGGCATGCAATTCGGCGAGTTCCAGCCGGGCCGCATCGATCATACGGCGCCGCAGATCGTGCTGCTCGTCTTTATGTTGGCGAGCCTTGTCGAGGCGATCGATCCGGCGTATGCGCGCCGCGCCGCTGTCGGCGGCGTACTCGCCGCGCTGTCGCTTTCGATCAGCATCGAAAACCTGCCGTTTATCGTCGCGTTCGCGGCGCTGTTCGTGGCGCTGTGGATCGCACGCGGCGCGTTGATGAAGGAGGCTCTGGCGAGTTTTGGAATCGGCCTCGGCGCGGCCCTTCCCGTAGCCTTCGTCGCGACGATCGGCCGGGCGCATTGGTTCGACATGGCCTGCGATGCGTATTCCGCTGCCTATCTCATTCCCGGACTCGCGGTGGCGGCGGCGATGGTTGTTCTCGCGGCGTGGCGTTTGCCAACCAAGCTGACGCGGCTTGCGGCCGCCAGCCTCGTTGGGTGCGCCGTTCTCGCAGTAGCCGCCGCAGCGAAACCGGTGTGTTTCCTGGACCCCTACACGGGGATTGATCCGCTGGTGCGCCAGATCTGGCTGAAGAACGTCGAGGAAGCGATGCCGCTCAGCCGTTTCTTCCGTAACGAGCCGGCGGCGGCGGCGATCTATTTCCTGCCGATCGCGCTCGGCTTTGCCGCAAGCGTTGCCGCCGTCCTACGCGAGCAGGGTTTGGCGCGATCGCGTTGGCTGCTGGTCGCGGCGATAGCAGCGTTGGCGGTGGCGCTATCCTGCTGGATGATCCGGGTGATCGGCTTTGCGAGTCCGATCGCGTTGCTTGGCGGCGCGTGGTTCATTGTTCGCTTCCACGATGTTCTGACGAGAACGCGATGGCGCGCCATTGCGATGCTCGCTTTCGTGCTTGTCCTGCCGTTCTCGTCGATCGGCTGGGCCCTCGTCCTGACCCAAGACCCGCAGGCGGCCGCGCGCGCCGATCGCGCCGCGTGTCTCGCCTCGGCCGCGTTCGCACCTCTCGCCAAACTGCCGCCCGGCATTGTGCTCGCCCCGATCGATGCCGGCTCGCATTTGCTCGCATTGACGCCGCACAGCGTGCTCGCGGCGCCGTATCACCGCGACAACCACGGCAATCGCGCCGCGCTTGATGCCTTTCTTTCGGAACCGCAGGCGGCGCGGCGGATTCTGCGCGTCAACCACGTCACGTACGTCATGACCTGCCCCGGACTGAACGAAACGGCGGCGCTTGCGGCGCGCGCCCCGCACGGTCTCGTCGCGGCGCTCGTTCATGGCGCGATTCCAGACTGGTTGAAGGCGCTGCCGCGCACCGGCAAATATCAAGTCTTCGTGATGCAGCCGTAAGTCCCGAAGAGTTCAGTTGCGGCGCTCACAAAGATTGCCAAAGCTCCGTTGGAAGCGGGCCGTAGCGCGGCCTACGCCTTCGCACGTCGCACTTTAATTGGGAGATAAACATGATGAAGCGCTTACCCCTGGCGTTCGCCCTCGCCGCGCTGATCGGCGCCGGCACGTTAGTGGCGATTACCGCCTATGCCGATCAAGATAACGATCGTACCGCCGCCAATTCCGACCACGCGCGTTTTACGTTCTCGCCGGCGGATCGCGCCGCTTTTCTCGACGCGCGTCTCGCGGCGCTGCACGCCGGTCTCGAGCTC
Organism: Methylovirgula sp.; assembly: GCA_030040215.1. GTDB lineage: Bacteria > Pseudomonadota > Alphaproteobacteria > Rhizobiales > Beijerinckiaceae > Methylovirgula. Next base: position 4,394 of record JASHUD010000234.1, on the reverse strand, counting down.
AGCGCCGATCAGGAAAAGCTGTGGCCGGCCGTCGAGTCGGCGTTCCGCGATCTTCATAAGACCATCGCCGATCAGCGCGAGCAGGCAAAGAGCGAACCGCCTCCCGCCGATCCCGTTGCCCGGCTGCAACGCCTAAGCGAAAATCAGATCGCCCGCGGGGAAGTCCTGAAAAAGCTCGCCGACGCCGCGGCGCCGCTTTATTCGGCGTTGACCGACGACCAGAAGCACCGTTTGCCGATCTTACTCCACAGCACGCATCTAGGTTTCGGGCACCGGCACTTCGCGATGAACGGGGGCTGGCGCGGCCACGAAGGCGGCTGGCAGGAGCGTTCGGACCGACACGGCGACTTCGATCAGGGCAACCACGAAGACCATGACGGCGACCACGAGGACGAGGATCAGCACTAAGCCGATTGCCCGCCGCGCCGCGCCAAGAGATCGCGGATTTCTTCGAGCAGCACCTCCTGGCGCGGCGGCGGAGCAACGGCCTTTTCTTCCTCCTGTTCGCGGAAAACCTGCGCGCGAACCGCCGCGATGCCGCGAACGACGAGAAAGAGCACGAAGGCGATGATCAAAAAATTGATCACGTAGGTAACAAAACTGCCCCAGGCGAGCACCGCCCCCTGTTTGCGCGCTTCGGAAAGCACCGCCGCCGTAACCGACTTGGACAGCGGCAGGAAATAATTTGAAAAATCGAGGCCGCCGCTGATCGCGCCGATGACCGGCATGATGATGTCGTTGACGAGCGAATCGACGATCTTGCCGAAGGCGGCGCCGATGATTACGGCAACGGCGAGATCGACGACATTTCCCTTGATCGCAAAATCGCGAAACTGCTTCAGCATCGTTCACCCCCGTGCATTCGACGCGGTCTTCCTGCGCGAGCCTACCACAAGCGATGAAAATGATGAAGCGGGCCGGGTCCCCGGCCGACGTCGAGTCCGTCCGCCGCGGCGAGCGCGCCGCTGACATAGGCTTTTGCGGCTTCGATCGCCGCGCCGAGATCCAAGCCATGCGCAAGATGCGCGGCGATGGCGGCCGAAAGCGTGCAGCCGGTTCCGTGCGTATTGCGGGTCGCGATTCGCGGCGCGGAAAAAGTATGCTGCGTCACGCCGTCGAAGAAAACATCGTTGGCCGTCGTGCCTTCGACGTGGCCGCCCGTAACGAGCACGGATTTGAATCCGCGCCGGACGAGTTGCTCGGCAAGTTTGTGCATGCCGGCGAGTGTGGCAGGCAGCGGTGCAGCCGCCAAGCGCGCCGCCTCGGCAAGATTGGGCGTCACCAGCGTGACGACTGGCGCGAGATCGGCGAGCATGGCGGCCGCGACGTCGCCAATGGCAAGCGGATCGCCGCTCGATGCCGCCAATACGGGGTCGAGCACCACGGGAATCTCGGGATGTTTGGCGAGCCTTTGGGCGACCGCCGCGACGATATCCGCGGAACCCAACACTCCGATTTTGACGGCCGCGATCGCGATGTCCGCGAACAGCGCGTCGAGTTGCGCCGCGACGAACGCCGCCGGCACAAGCTGAATTCCGGCCACGCCTTGCGTATTCTGCGCGGTCAAAGCGGTGACGACCGCGGCGCCGTAGCAGCGCAAGGCCGCAAAAGTCTTGCAATCCGCCAGAATCCCCGCCCCACCGCTTGGATCCATGCCGGCAATCGACAAGACGTTCGGTGTCATCGCTCAAGCTTCTGCGTAAGGTTCGGCAGCTTTGCTCCGAGACCGACGGCCGAACAATTTATGACGGTGCCGGATCGGCAGTCCGATGCCATACACGATGCCGCCGCCTACAAGAAATCCGATGATTCCGGCGACGAATCCTTCCAGGGTCGTCGGAACGGCCGGTTGGAACGTCTGGTAGGTGCGCCCGGCGATATAAGGATCGAAGGTCTTGCAAAGCGTCATCCAACGGCCGGCGATGTCGGGATCGTTGAACGCCGCCGCGGCGCGTTGCAGTTTCGCGAGCCGCGCCAGGATGCGCTTCATCTCGTCGCCGCGCGCTTGCGCGAGAGGATCGGAGTTCGCTTCGAGGCGCGTGATCGCCGTGGCCGGTGTAAGGCTCTGGCCGGCGGCGTCTTTGTCGAATTGCGCGACGATCGCGGTGAGCTCGTCGATCGCTCCGCCGAGACGCTGCCGATATTGCTGCCAGAACTCCGGCATCTGCGTCGTCGCCATGCCAAGCAGCAGCGCGAAGAAAAGAGCGATGCGGCCGATGATCATCCGACCTCCGGGCTGGGCTGCCGCGAATATAGGTCATTCTCGGCGCCGATACCGCCTTCTTGCGCGCGCCGGTCGAAAAAATCTTACGGCATCGCGAGAACGCCGGCATTGCCTTCGCCGGTGCCGAACAACAATCGCCCGCCGCCCTCGTCCCAGACGAGCGCCGAGACGGGATCGTGTGCCTCGCTCTGCGGCTTGCGCACCAGAATCTCGGCGCCGTCGGTGAGCCGGCAAAGAAGAATCCAACCGTCCGCATAGCCGATGGCGACCACGAGTGCCTTCGGGTGAAAGGCCACGCGCGAGACTTTGACGCGCCTTGCGCCGCATTCGCGCGGCGCTTTTTTCATCGGACCGTCTTTGTCCTTGAACGACCAGACGATGCACGCCTCGGCGCCCGAGGTCGCCAGCCAATGTCCGTCGCCCGACCACGAAAACGAGCGGGTTTTTGCGGGATAGCCGCTCATGCGCATATCCTGTTTGTCGGCGATCCGCCAACCATGCAGCGCATTCTCCTGCATCGAAGTGATGAGAAACCGGCCGTCCGGAGAAACCGAGACATCGAGATGCGCGCCTTTCCAGGCAAAGACCTCGGGCGGCGCGGCGGCATTCGGAAACCAAAGCGTTGCACCGTTATAATGCGCGACGGCGAGCCGATAGCCTTTCGGCGCATAGGTGAGGCCGCGCACCGAAGACGGAGCGGAAAAATGCTTGATCGCGCCTTGCGGATCGCGGGCGCCGACTTGCCGTCCGTTCGACCAGGCTATCGAACCATCCTCGCGACCGGCGAGCGCGTCGATCCATGCGCCGTCCGTATGAAAGATCTCTTCGACGGACCCCTCGGCGTCCATTGCCAAGATCCGGCCGTCGTCGCCGCCGGTAATCAGCCGTTTGCCGGCGCGCGCCGCGACGAGAATCGCGGCATCTTGATGCAGCGCGATGCGCTTCTCGCCCTCCGAATCGAGACGCAGCGCGGTGCCGTCGCCGAGCGCAAATACCGGAACGTCCCCCAGAAAGGCCGCCGCCGTGACGTGCGCGCCGGCTGCGATCGGGGTTACGTTCGCGGCGAGAGAAGCTTCTGCCATGCGATGTTTGTGAAGCCGGCGCTCACGCCGCGCAAGCCAAAAAGCCCTTGCGGATTTCGTCTTCTTTCAACTTGCGGCCGATGAAGACGACTCGGCTGCGGCGCGGCTCGCCTGGCTTCCAGTCGCGCTGCAGATCGCCTTCGAGGATCATATGAACGCCCTGAAAGACGAAACGTTTCGGCTCGTTCTTGAAAGCGACGATGCCTTTCGCGCGCAGGATCGAGGGGCCCTCCGTCTGTACATACTGATTGAGCCACGGCACGAATTTCTGCGGATCGACGTCGCCGTCGATCGACAGCGCAACCGATTGCATCTCTTCGTCGTGAAAATGTTTGAGGCCGTGCTTGTGCCCGTCGTGATCATGGTGCTCGTGATGGTCGTGCTCGTGATGATCATGGTCGTCTTCTTCGACTTCGAGGAATTCCGGTTCGATCTCCAGAATGCGATCGAGATCGAAGGCGTTGCGGCCAAGCACGGCGTCGAGCGGCACGCCGCAATTTACCGTTTCATGCAATTTGGCATAGGGATTGATCGCGCGGATGCGCGCCTTTACCTCGCGCAGTTCCTCCGGGCTGACGAGATCGGTTTTGTTGAGCAGGATCACGTCGGCGAAGGCGATTTGATTCTTGGCTTCGGGAGCGTCCTTCAAGCGTTCCGCCAGCCACTTGGCGTCGGCGACGGTCACCACCGCGTCGAGCCGCGCCGCCTCTTCGACATCGGCATCGACGAAAAACGTCTGCGCGACCGGAGCCGGATCGGCAAGCCCGGTGGTTTCGACGATGATCGCATCGAACTTGCCCTTGCGCTTCATCAGCCCTTCGATGATCCGGATGAGATCGCCGCGCACCGTGCAACAGATGCAGCCGTTGTTCATCTCGAAGATTTCTTCGTCGGCGCCCACCACCAGATCGTTGTCAATGCCGATTTCGCCGAATTCGTTGACGATGACGGCGAATTTCTTGCCGTGCGGTTCGCTCAGGATGCGGTTCAACAGCGTCGTCTTGCCGGCGCCGAGATAGCCGGTGAGCACCGTGACGGGAATTTTTTCGGCCATGCCAAACTCCGGTGAAAGGGGCGCGTCCGCAATC
>JASHUD010000003.1 GCA_030040215.1 Methylovirgula sp. | reverse complement strand
ACGACCAGCGTAAGATTTGCGTCGTCTTCAAGCGTGTGCATCGAGCGGAATTTGAACATCCGGAACGGCTGTTGGTTGAAGCCGTAACGGCGCTGGGCAAAGATGATCGGCCCCGGGCTGTCGAGCTTGATCGCCAAGGCGACGATCAGCAGCAACGGCGCGAGCAGAATCAATGCGCCGGCGGCGAGAACGATGTCGAATAGGCGTTTTGCAAAAACCTCCGACGGCGATAACGGGTCGCGCACGAGATTGAGGCTCGACACGTGCCCGATCTTCGAGATGCGGGCGTCGGAGAAGCGTTCGAGCACGCGTTCGGAGCCGAGGTGGATCGAAGTCGGAATCCGCAGGAACGCCTGAATTGCGGCGTCGATCACCTTCTTGTCCGACCATGGCGCAAGGATAAACACATCGTCCGGTTCGAGGATGCGCGCCGAAGCGAGCGCCAAGGCGAGATCCTCCTCGAGACTGTCGGGCGCGCGCAGCACCGAAGCGGCGGCGACATGGATGCCGAACAACCATGGCTCGTGGTGCTTGGCAAAAGATCTGAGTTCATCCTCGTAGCCAAACAGAAAAATGCGCCGCGCCGCGAGTTTGCCCTGCCTGGCCCGCGCGCGGATGCAGCAGGTGATGAGGAGGCGCGCAAAATTCACGGCGCAGAACCCGCCGAGGAAGAACGTCGCCAGCGCGAGCATCGTCGCGCCGGCGAGCGGCTTCATGGAAAGCGAGATCACCAACGCGCCGATGAGCGCCATGCACCAGGGCGCGATGGCGCGGCGCACCTGATTTTCGAACGTCAAATAGTTGGTGATCGCATATTCGTCGCGCATCGCGCTCATGAAGGTGAAAAGAACTGCGATCAGCAGGGCGAGGCGGATATGGGTATCGACGGCGATGCCCGCGGCGGCGTAGATCAGGTGCGCAATGGCGCCGCTCGCCAGGATCGCCACGAAGTCGGCGAGCGCGGCGAGAATCGAAAAGCCGCCGCGCACGAGCAGCGTGTTCTTCCAGGCCGGCGCGACATTCCGGCGTGGCGGCAGGAAAGGCTTTGTGGCCTCTATGGTTGTCTCGGCACGAAACATTCTGGCGCTTCCGGAAGTGCTTGGGGAGCAAGCACAGATCCAAAAAAGCACAGCGGCGGGTCTGAATGAGACGCATCGCGGTCCACGCCATGCCTTTGCCGGCTATGCAGCAACCGACATGCCGGGGCGCCCTCGTGCGATTTGGCGATCGGCCTCTTGACGCTGTCGCGGCAGGGAAGCATCGTTAAGGGCAAATCCGGGAGGGCGAAGTGATGAGATTGCGTCGGGCGCCGATGACGCCACTGCGGGTAGTGAGCTTGGCGGCGGCGGCCTTGATCGGGCTTGCCGCCGGCAGCGCGCCGCTTGCCGGCCTAGCGCGTCCGCAGGTGCCGGCGGAGGATCGCTACGATTCCTACCAAGGGGTTCTCCCGAGCTGCGCCGATCCGGCGGTCGTCGAGCGCATTCAATCGCGCTTTCAGGCGCGCGAAGCGGAGTTCTGGAAATCGGGACTTGAGATCGTCGGCCTCGCGCAGGTGCGCGAGATCGGCTTTCGCACGGACGGTCTCGATCTCATTCCGCGCCGCTATTGCGTCGCCGAGGCGGAGATGAACAATCGCTCCGTACGCGAGGTCTCCTATACCATCGACGAAGATCTCGGCATCATCGGCTGGGGCTTCGACGTCGAATGGTGCGTCGCCGGGCTCGACCGCAACTATACCTACGCGCCGGACTGCAAAATAGCGCGGCCCTGACCGCGCCTGGGAAACGCGATGGTTGTCGGCGTCCATTCGGTTTTGCGCGCGGCGATCGCGGCGTTCGCAGGATGCCTTCTCGCCGGCGTTGCGCCCGCGCAAGCCGGCGGCCTCCCCGGCGACTTCGATTTCTATGTCCTGGCCTTATCTTGGTCGCCCGGCTTCTGCGATACCGGCGGCGCCGACAAGGGCTATGCGCAATGTGCGCACGGCGCGCATCTCGGCTTTGTGGTGCACGGGCTTTGGCCGCAATATCAACATGGCTTTGCGGCGGACTGCGGCGGCATTGCCTCGCCCTCGCATTTCGCTCTGGAAACCGTGAAAGGCCTCTATCCCGACCTCGGTCTCGCCCGCTACGAGTGGCGCAAGCACGGGACCTGTTCGGGCAAGAGCCCCAGCGACTATTTTGCCGACGTGCGCAAGGCGCGTGCGGCGGTCACCGTTCCGCGGCAGTTTACCGATGTGCGGAAATTCGGAACCTGGACGCCGCTCGACGTCGAACGCGCGTTCGTCGCCGCCAACCGGCGGCTTAAGCCCGGCATGCTCGCCGTCGAATGTTCGAGGGGCGAATTGGCGGAAGTGCGGATCTGTTTCTCCAAGGACCTGCGCGATTTTGTCGCCTGCCCGGAGGTTGCCCGCCATTTCTGTTATACGCAGCAGATCTCTGTTGCGCCGATGCGCTGACCGGCGCGGATGAATTACCGCCACGCCTACCATGCCGGCAATTTCGCCGACGTTTTCAAGCACGTCATTCTGACGCGCATCCTTACCTATCTCATGCGCAAGGAGACGGCGTTTCGAGTGATCGATACGCACGCCGGGAACGGCATCTATGACCTTTCGGCGGAGGCTGCGGAAAAAACCTCGGAATGGCGCAGCGGCGTCGGCAAGGTCGCGGCCGCCGAGGCGCCGCCCGACGTGCACGATCTCCTCGAACCTTATCTGGCAATCGTCTTGCCGCTCCTTAGCGGCGATCGGCCGCTCTATCCCGGCTCGCCGGCGTTCGCCCGCCGTCTTCTGCGCCCCCAAGACCGAATGATCTTTTGCGATGCGCGGGAAGATGCGATCGCCGCTCTGCGGGCCCGTTCCGAGTTTCGTCGCGACCGGCGCATCAAGAGCATCGCAATCGACGGATTCAGTGCGCTCAAAGCCTTTGTTCCGCCGGTCGAGAGGCGCGGCCTCGTGCTGATCGATCCGCCGTTCGAAGCAAAGACGGAATTTGCCGACCTGCTGGCCGCGCTGACGGCGGCGGCGCGAAAATGGCCGACCGGCGTTTATATGGCGTGGTTCCCCATCAAAGATCGCGGCGTTGCGAACGGTTTCCTCGGCGCTCTGAACCAGGCCCTGAAGGATGCGGGGATCGCAGGTGCGCTACGCCTCGAGTTGCGGGTCGACACACCTCGCCCCGACGCAGCACTCGTCGCCAATGGCCTCGTTATTCTCAATCCTCCCTATCCGCTTGCCGTGGAAGCGCGCACAGTTTTGCCGTATCTTGCACGAACCATGGGTACGGGCCGCTACGGCGCCGACGTTGCTCGGCTGCTCGGCGACTAAAGTCCGCAAGAGCGCGATCTTCTTGCGACGCATGGAAAAATTGGAGCCGCCGGGACGCCCGGTGGCCCGCTTGGGGAGGAACGTCGGATGCCACAGATGGGGACTGTGAAATTTTTCAACATGAACAAGGGCTTTGGATTCATCACGCCCGATGATGGTGGACCCGATATTTTCCTGCACGTTACCGCGGTCGAGCGGGCCGGACTTGCCAGCCTTAGCGAAGGGCAGAGGGTGAGTTTCGAAACCGAACCGGACAAAAAAGGAAAGGGGCCGAAGGCGGTCAATCTCCAACTTATCTGAGTTATGCCGAGCGCCTCCGCGGCCGCGCTCGGCTGCCACTCAGAAGTGATAGTTGATGCCGGCGCGAATCGTCGAGAGAGACAACCCGGAACCGATGTTGTCGCGGGTTCCGCTGAAGAATCCGCCGGCGGCGTAGTCGCTGAACAGATACTCGGCTTTCACCGAAATGTTTCGAGTAAACGCGTATTCGATGCCGGTGCCGACCACGAATCCATTGAGATAGGTCGATTGGCTGACGAAGAGATTGGGGGCGGCGGAGAGGTCGGCGACGCTGCCCTTGAGATTGGCGCCGGTGTAGCCGCCGGTGATGTAGACGAGCGAATGGCCGAACGTATAGCCGAAGCGGGCGCGGATCGAACCTTCTCCGTTGAGGCTGCCGGTGGCGCTGGTTCCGCCGGCCGGATAGCCGGTGCCGCTCACGCTGCCGAAATCGATGTCGGCTTCGACGCCGGTGACGAGCGGGCCGGATTGGTAGTTGTAACCGGCCGTGACTCCGAAGAGTCCGCCGTCGGCGTTGCCGAAATAGGAAGAGCCGCCGTCGGTATAGCGCCCGAAACCGAAAGAAGCATTGGCGCCGACATAGGGCCCGCTCCAGGTAAAGAGCGGCGGCGGGGCATAGTAAGGCCCGCCTGATTGCATCGACAGATCGGCCGCAACCGCCGGAACGGCGACCGTTGTCGATAGCAGAACGGCCAAAAGACTGCGTCGCATCGGAATACCTCGTCGCTGTTGGATCTGACGAGGAAGCTTAATGTTACCAGGTTACTCATGAATTAAATAAAATAACCGTAAATAGGCTGTCGTCCCTGGGTGCATTACGTTAATTATCACAATATAGCTTTGATGATATCTATTGCTTAATTGCGTGTGAACGGGAGTATTGTGCGATTTGCGTATGTGTTTGCACGCAATACTTCGTGGTTAAAAGAATCTAAACCGTGCTTCCTAAGACTTCGAAGCGGCGCTCTATACCGGCGAGCGAAGGCTTTCCTCGCCCGCGAAATTGCTTAAAGCTCGCGGCTTCGTCGGGAACACTGTGGAGTGCGGCATGGCGGTAGCGCTGGTGACCGGCGCGGCGCGACGGATCGGTCTCAAGATCGCCGAACGCCTGGCAGCGGCCGGCTATGATCTCGCGCTGCATTGCAGCGAGAATTCCTATGCGGATGCGCAGGAGGCGGCGGCGCGTTGCGAACGGAGCGGAAGCAAGACGTTCGTCGTGGCCGCCGATCTTCTCGATCCGGCCGCGCCGGCGCGCATCGTCTCGGTCGCGGCGAACGCCTTGGGGCCTCTCGACCTGCTGGTCAACAATGCCTCGATCTTCGAGGAGGATAACGCGTTCTCGGTCGATCTCGATCTGTGGGAACGGCATTTTGCGATCAATCTGCGCGCCCCCGTGCTGCTCGCCCAAGCGTTTGTCCGCCACGCCGCGCGGGAAGCGGCGATCGTCAACATCGTCGATCAACGCGTCTTTCGGCCGACGCCGCAATTCTTTTCCTACAGCTTGACCAAGTCTGCCCTGTGGTGGGCGACGCGGACCATGGCGCAGGCTTTCGCGCCGCGCGGCATCCGGGTCAACGCAGTCGGGCCGGGGCCGGTGCTGCCCAACGAACCGCAAGGCGCGAAGGGATTCGCGGAGGAGGTCGCAGGCGTTCCTTTGCGGCATGCGGTCGGCGAAGACGAGATTGCCGATGCGGTCCTCTATTTCGCCGAAGCAAAGAGCGTGACCGGGCAGATGATCGCGGTCGATGCCGGCCAGCATCTCGCTTGGGAAACGCCCGACATCGTCGCGGCGGGAGCCAAGCCCTAGTCTGCGCTCGGCAGGCGGCGCATGGTGAATTCGATGCGGCCGTCGGCGAGTTCGCGCCAGAACTCGACCTCCGTCATATAGGCGGCCTTCGGAAATTTTGTGAACCACTCGCGGGCTTTGTCGCGCGCCTGAAGACGCGGCAGCGTAAAGGTCTCGCGCTGCCATGCGCTCGGCGCCCGTTTGGCGCGCTCGCTCAAACGGCGGGCGATATCCGAAGGCGATTTGCGCTCGGCACTCATGCCCAACTCCGCTGCACTCTCAATCAACATAGGACAGCCGTGCCTTGATGCCAGAGCCTTCCGGGTACGGCCCTCGGCGCCTACCGCTAGCCGAGCGGGTAGGCGGCTTCGACGACATAGGGACCGCCGCCGGTCGAGGCGCGCGATGAAAATAAAACAAACCGTGTCGCCTCGAAATGGCGTGAAGAAAACAAGCCGCGCGCCGCGAGATAAGCGGCCACCGCACCCGCCGAGGCGGCGCGCAATCTGGCAAGCGTGACGTGCGGGGTAAATTTGCGCGGCTCGGGCGGAATGCCGATACGGCGCATCAGCCGTTCCTGCTCGGCCTGCAACTCGACGAGCGGCACGGCGGGTTTCGCCTTGGCGATGATGGCGCGCGGCCGGTCGCCGCCGAACGAGTCCAAACCCTCGAGCGTTACCGTGAAGGGCGGCCGCTTGATCTGCTCGAGCGCGCCCGAGACGTCGCGCGCCGTGGCATCGTCGATGTCGCCGATGAACCGCAAAGTCATGTGGTAATTTTCGCTGTCGATCCAGCGCGCGCCGGAAAGACCGCCGCGCAACGTCGCAA
>JASHUD010000233.1 GCA_030040215.1 Methylovirgula sp. | reverse complement strand
CACATGGGGCGCGAACTTAAGGTTGACGCGCGCGGCAATTTCGGCACGCAGAAATTTTTTGTTGCGGTCAAGCGCTGTTAGCACCGGGTCCATATCCTTGCCGCCGAGCGGCATCACATAGATGGTGGCAAGCCGCAGATCCGGGCTCATACGCACCTCCGGCACGCTGACGACGTGGCTTTCGAGCACCGGATCGCGGACGGCGCCGCGGGCGAGCAGCTCGGAGAGCGCCTGGCGGATCAGCTCGGCAACGCGCAGCACACGTTGCGCGGGCTCGCCGCCGTTGTGATGGAGTCTGGACATTGTTGGTCCGCGTCACGTGAGATCGTGAGGAATTCATCGACATGCATGCAGCCCCTTCTCCCATATGGGGAAGGTAGGCTTACAGCGACCGTTTGATCTCCTGCACATTGTAGCATTCGATGACGTCGCCGACCTGCATGTCCTGATAATTCTCGAAGGCCATGCCGCACTCCTGGCCAGCGACTACCTCTTTCACCTCGTCCTTGAAGCGCTTCAGCGTCGAGAGCTTGCCCTCGTGCACGACGACGCTGTCGCGGATCAACCGGACGTTGGCGCCACGCTGCACGACGCCGTCGGTGACGCGGCAGCCGGCCACTTTGCCGACTTTGGAAATCGTGAAGACTTCGAGGATCTGCGCGTTGCCGAGCATCTCCTCGCGCAGCGTCGGCGGCAGGAGGCCGGACATCGCCGCCTTCACGTCATCGACGAGATTATAGATGATATTGTAATAGCGGATCTCGACGCCGGCCTGTTCGGCAAGGGCGCGCGCTTCCTTGTGAGCCCGCACGTTGAAGCCGATCACCGCCGCGTTCGAAGCCTCGGCGAGCGTGATGTCGGACTCGGTAATGCCGCCGACCCCGGCGTGGATGACGCGTGCCGCGACCTCGTCGGTGCTGAGATTTTCGAGCGTTGCAACGATCGCCTCCACGGAGCCCTGCACGTCGCCCTTGATGACCAAGGGGAATTCTTTGCGTCCGGCGGTCTTGAGCTGGGTCATCATATCGGCGAGCGAGCCGCGCGCCACGCCGCCGCGCGCCGCCGCTTTCTCGCGCTTTTGCCGCTCGCGGTAATCCGTGATCTCGCGCGCGCGGGCCTCGGTTCCCACGACAGCGACACGGTCGCCGGCTTCCGGCGAACCCGAAAATCCCAGGACTTCGACCGGCATCGAGGGGCCCGCCTCTTGCCTTGCTTCGCCCTTGTCGCCGATCAACGCGCGCACGCGGCCCCACTGCGACCCGCCGACGATCAGATCGCCGACGCGCAGCGTGCCGCGCTGCACGAGCACGGTAGCGACCGGGCCGCGGCCGCGATCGAGCCGCGCCTCGATAACCGTACCTTCCGCAGGTCGCGTCGGATCCGCCTTCAGATCGAGCACTTCGGCCTGCAGAGTGATGGCCTCGAGCAGTCTGTCGAGATTGGTCCGCTGCGTCGCCGAAACTTCCACTTCGAGCGTGTCGCCGCCGAGCGATTCGACCTGTACTTCGTACTGCAGCAGTTCGCTGCGAACCCGCTCGGGTTTGGCGTCCGGCTTGTCGATTTTGTTGATGGCGACGATCATCGGCACGCCTGCGGCGCGCGCATGGGTGATCGCTTCGACCGTCTGCGGCATCACGCCGTCGTCGGCGGCGACGACCAGCACGACGACATCGGTCACTTTGGCGCCGCGCGCCCGCATCGCCGTGAACGCGGCGTGGCCGGGCGTATCGATGAAGCTGATCGACGCGCCGTTCGGCGCCACGACTTGGTATGCGCCGATATGCTGGGTGATGCCGCCGGCTTCGCTGGAGACGACATTGGCGTGGCGGATCGCGTCGAGCAACGAGGTCTTGCCGTGATCGACGTGGCCCATGATGGTCACGACCGGCGGTCGCGGCTGCAAGTTCGCATCGGCGTCGGGCGCGTCGAACAGACCCTCTTCCACGTCGGATTCGGCGACGCGCTTGACGGTATGGCCGAGCTCCTCGGCGATGATTTCCGCCGTATCGGCATCGATGACGTCGGTGATCTTCGCCATCTGGCCCTGCTTCATGAGCAGTTTGATGACGTCGACGCCGCGCTCCGCCATGCGGCTCGCAAGTTCCTGGATGGTGATCGTCTCCGGCAGGATCACCTCACGCGACAGCTTTTCCTTCGGCTCGGCTGTATGGCCCTTGAGGCGTTGCTGGCGGCGCCGGAAAGCCGCGACGGAGCGGGTACGCTCGTCCTCCTCGCCGGTCGCGCTTGCGACGGTGAGGCGTCCGCGACTCTTCTGTTCGCCGCCGCGGGTGGGGCGCGGCAGCACGACCTTCGGCGCCATGCCGGGCCGGCGAATGATCCGTTTCGTCTCCTCGTCGTCGATCGGCTGCTGGCGTGCGCTGCCGGCAAGCCCGGTGAATACACCGAGGCCCTTTCGCGCCGTAGGCGCAGCCGGAGCAACCGGAGCGGCGCCGGGCTCGAGCCTGCGTTTTGCTTCCTGCTCGGATCGGCGCTTGGCTTCCGCTTCATGGGCGCGGCGCGTTTCTTCCTCGCGCTTGCGCTCGGCCGCGGCGGCGCGCTCCTCGCGTTCGCGCCGTTCGCGCTCTTCGCGCGCCTGCGCGTCCGCCAGCGCCTGACGGCGCTCTTCGTCCTCGCGCTCGCGCGCTCCGGAAAGGGCGCGGCTGCGCGCCTCGCGTTCCTCTTCCGTCAAGGTGCGCAAGACGACGCCCGCCGCAGGACGTGCCGCCGTGGGGTGTACCGGCTCGCTTGGCCGATCCGGCGCGGCGGGCGGCGGGGCGGCGGGTTGCGGTTCCCGCGCGACATGCGCTTCGCCGGAGCCGAGTGCGCGGCGTTTCACCTTTTCGACGACAACCGTCTTGGAACGGCCATGCGAAAAGCTTTGCCGCACAGTGCCGGCCTCGACCGGACGTTTCAGCGACAACGTTTT
>JASHUD010000232.1 GCA_030040215.1 Methylovirgula sp. | reverse complement strand
TTGCTCGACACGCTCGGCGCGTTGAAGCGCGAAGCGCGCAACAATCCGCAGAAGGCGCAGCCCAAGAAGAAGGCGCAGGAGCGCGCCGCGGGCGCCGCGAAGGGCGCGGAACCTGCCGAGGCTCCCGCCGAACCCGCGGCATAGACGATGCCCAAGGATACCGCACCGCCGCTTGCCGAAAAACGCCTCCTCGCCGGCCGTATCGGCGCGGCGCACGGCGTCAAGGGCGAGGTGCGGCTTTTATCGTTCACCGAGGACCCGAAAGCGATCGGTGCGTATGGAATGCTCAGCGATGCGCAGGGCGCGCGCCAATTCGAGATCGTCGCGCTGCGCCCGCTGAAGGACGATCTCCTCGTCGTACGCTTCGCCGGCGTCGGCACGCGCGATCAAGCCGAGGCGCTGAACGGCGTTGATCTCTACGTTGCGCGCGCCGCGTTGCCGGCAACGGCGGAAGGGGAATTTTATCACGCCGATCTCATCGGGCTCACGGCGCACAATCCGGCGGGCGAGCGCATCGGCCACGTCACCGGCGTTCTGAATTTCGGCGGCGGCGACATTTTGGAGGTCGAGCCCACCGACGGCGGCGAAACGCTGCTTGTGCCGTTCACCAAGGAAGCCGTGCCGCGCATCGATATCGAAGCCGGAAAAATCTTCATTCTTCCGCCGCTCGAGATCGAAGCGGAATCCTCGTTGGAATCGGCCCTCGACCCGCAGCCCGCGCCAAGAGCGCGGGTCTCGCCTCGTTAGCGCCATGTGGCGGGCGACCGTCTTCACGCTCTTTCCCGAGATGTTTCCGGGACCGCTCGGCGTGTCGCTTGCCGGCGATGCGCGTGCCCGAAATCTGTGGGACTTAGAGACCGTCGACATTCGTGCGCAAGGTATCGGCCGGCATCGCAGCGTCGACGAACCGCCGGCCGGCGGCGGAGCGGGCATGGTGCTGCGCGCCGACGTGCTGGCCGCGAGTCTCGACGCCAATCTTGCGCCTGACGATCCGCGCCCGCGTCTGTTGATGAGCCCGCGCGGCCGGCAGCTTACGCAAAAGCGCGTGCGCGAATGGAGCCGTGGCGCCGGCGTCATTCTGGTCTGCGGCCGTTTCGAAGGCATCGACGAACGGGTGATCGACGCGCGCGGCTTGGAAGAAGTCTCGATCGGCGATTACGTGCTGTCGGGCGGCGAGCTGGGGGCGATGGTGCTGCTCGACGCGGTCGTTCGTCTGCTACCCGGCGTGATGGGCAAAGAAGAATCCGCCGCCGAAGAGAGTTTCGAAGGCGGCCTTCTCGAATATCCGCACTATACGAAGCCGCGCGAATTCGAGGGCCGGGCGATTCCCGAAATTCTGCTCTCCGGCGATCACGCCAAGATCGCCGCTTGGCGCAAGGCGCAGGCGCAGGCGCTCACGCAGGCGCGCCGGCCGGATTTGGTGCGCGGCGCTGCTCCTGAGAAGAAGAGCTGAGAGCTATAAGCCGCGTCATGGCCGGCTTTATGCCGGCCATCCACGCCGAGCCGCCGCCACTAATTTGCCGGCTGCGTGCGACTGGACCGCGTGGAGCCGGGACAAGCCCGGCCATGACGGATTCGTTCACTCCCCGATGAGATGCAGCACGATCTCGCGCCGGTGCGCCGCGCGACGGTGCTCGAAGAGATAGATGCCTTGCCAGGCGCCAAGTTGCAGGCGCGCCGATTCGACCGGGATGGAAAGCTGCGCCTGTGTCAGCGCGGCACGGATGTGGGCCGGCATATCATCAGGCCCTTCGATCTCGTGCACGTAACGTTCGCGTCCTTCCGGCGCGAGCTCCTCGAAGAATGCTTCGAGGTCCTTGCGCACGTCGGGATCCGCGTTCTCCTGGATGAGCAGCGAAGCCGAGGTGTGGCGGCAAAAGACGGTGAGCAGTCCGGTTGCGATCGACTGCCCGCCAAGCCAAGCGCGGATTGGCTCGGTGATCTCGACGAGCCCTTTGCCTTTTGTCGCGACGACGAGCCGATGCAGCGCCTGACGCATCAATCGTCTTCGCCGAATCGCTCGGCGACGAGCGCGCCGACCGCATCGAGTACTTCGGCGGCTTCGCGGCCTTTCGCGGTAAGCGTGATCGTCGAGCCCACGCCGGCGCCAAGCGTCAATATGCCCATGATCGAGGTGCCTCCGACCGTCTCGCCGCAACGGCTGACCGTCACTTCGGCGGCGAAGGTTTCGATGCATTGAACGAGCTTCGCCGTGGCGCGCGCGTGCAGGCCGCGGCGGTTGAGAATCTCGAAGTCGCGCACCAGTACGTCATCCGGCGCCAAGGCGGTTCCGTTCTCTGAAGTTGCGCTCATGCTCATTTGCCGCCGAGTACGCGACTTGCCACGTAGATATACTTGCGGCCGGCATCCTGCGCCTGCAAGACGGCCTGTTCGAGGCTCAGCACGTCGCGGATCGAGGCTAGCTTGATGAGCATGGGCAAATTGATGCCCGCGACAACCTCGACATGCCCGCCATTCATGACGGAAATTGCCAGATTGGACGGCGTGCCGCCGAACATATCGGTCAAGATCACGACGCCGACCCCGCTATCGACTTGGTTAACGGCCGCGAGGATCTCCTTGCGACGCTGTTCCATGTCGTCCTCGGGACCGACCGAGACGGTGGCGATCTGCTTCTGCGTGCCGACGACATGTTCCAGCGCCGCGCGGAACTCCTTCGCCAGATCGCCGTGGGTCACGAGGACCATTCCAATCATCGAAGGCACCGGTTCATTCGCCAACTCCGTGCGCGATCCTGCTGACGTACGTCAGCGCTCACGTTTTGGCGGCGGCGCCCGGCGACATCGCCGCGGGCGTCCGATCCCCACCACATCTGCGTAAAAATCCGATTGCGGACGCAAAACCGGAGTTCGTTTTTGGCTGGTCGGCATGTGGGGCGGCATTTTGTGCGTTGCGGTGAAATTCGCAAGCGAAATGACGAGGAGGTGCGGCAGATTGTCTCAGCTTGCCAGGCGGGTGAATACAATGAGCGCGGAATCGTAGGCGGCGGCGTCGTTGCGCAAGGCAAGCGCAGGAAGGACGACGCCGCAAAGCTCGACGCGCGCCGCTTCCTTCTCGGGGTAGCGGGTCATGTCCTTCGGGGCAAGAAGGTCGACGACAAGGCGAGCCACCACCGCGGGCTCGTAGTCCATCTCCTCAATGCCTTGTCCGCGCCGCTCCACCTTGCCGCCGATCCGCGGATGGCCGCGCGCGATCAGCCGGCCGCCGCGGCGGTGAATTTCGATGCGGTCGTCGCCGACCAGCCGCGCGAACCGTCCGGCGCGCTCGGCGGCGGTAATCAAGCCCAGAGCCAGGCTGCTTTTGCCGGCGCCGGAGGCGCCGCGAATGAGGATCCCCGATTCGCCGACGACCACCGCGCTCGCGTGAATCGAGACGGGACCGGCGTCTTCCGACGCGGCGGCGTTCATTTCACCGCCCGCAGCCAAACGATGAAACGCGCGCCGAGCACTTGCGGCAGACCGCCGCCCCGCGCGGGAACGAGTCGATTCATCGCACGAATGCGCCCGCCGTGCGCCTCGATGATTTGCCGGGAGATCGACAGACCGAGGCCGGAATTCTGGCCGAATCCCTGGCACGGCCGGTCTGTATAAAAACGCTCAAAGATACGTTCGAACGCGTCGGCGGGAATTCCCGGCCCGTCGTCGTCTACGACGATCTCAAACCCGTCGACCAGCATGCCGTTCTCGAAACCGCCTTTGGCGGGACGCAGCGTGACGCGCACGCTGCCGCCCGGCTTGGAGAACGACTTGGCATTGTCGATGAGGTTGTTGAACACTTGGCCGAGGCGCGAATCGTGGCCCATCGCCTTGAAGCCATTCTTGCGCCCGTCCCCGTTCTGCCAACTCCGCGCGAATTCAAACGTGACACGGATGCCGTCCTGCTCGACGTGGTTGGTCATCTCGACGACGGTACTGAGAATGCGGGCGAGATCGACGGGCGCCACGTCGGCGCGCGCCAGCTCGGCGTCGAGGCGCGAGGCGTCCGAAATATCGCTGATCAACCGATCGAGCCGGCGTACGTCGTGCTTGACGATGGCGAGCAATCGCTGCTGCGATTCCTCGGAGCGGGCGATCGGCAGCGTTTCCACGGCGCTGCGCAGCGAAGTCAGCGGATTTTTCAGTTCGTGTGCGACGTCCGCCGCAAAACTCTCGATCGCTTCGATGCGGTTATAAAGAGCGCGCGTCATATCGCGCAGCGCGCCGGAAAGATGGCCGATCTCGTCGGCGCGATAGCTGAAGTCGGGAATCTCCTGGCGCGATTTGATGCCGCGCCGTACCCGTTCCGCCGCTTCCGCAAGCCGATGCATTGGCTCGGCGATCGTTCCGGCAAGGAAGAACGACAAGAGCAGCATGATCGCCGCCGAAACCAGGAAGATGCGGAAGATCGCCCAGCGCTCGGAGGCGATGATCGCGTCGATGTCGCCGCCCAGGGTCGAGAGCAGCAGAGCGCCGCGCACGGTGCGCAGCAATTCGATCGGCACGGCGACGGAGACGATCGTCTCGCCTTTGGCGTTGACGCGAACGACCGATTGCACGGCGCCGTTCAAGGCTCGCCCGACTTCCGGATAGGTCTTGCCGTTGGCGGCGCCGATGTCTTCGTAGAGCGGTAGATCGGTGCGGCTAAAATGGCCTTTCAATGCGGCCCAGGCGCGCTCGAAGAAGGAAGGGGGATCTTCGTTCTGCGCAGGCAGGTCTTGGCGCAGAATGTTGGCGCGATCGACGAGCGAGCGCGAATCGAGGAGCAAATAGCCGCTGCGGTCATAGATGCGGGCGCGGGTACGGGTCGGCGAGACGAGCCGCCGCAGCACCGGCCCGATCCGCTCAGGGTTGATCGAGAACTCGAGCGAAGGACGGGTTTCTTCCGAGACGCCATAGCTTTCGCCCGGCGCAAGCTGCAAAAGCTTCTCCGGATCGATGGTGATCGAATCGGTGTCGACCGTCGCCGAAGCGGCGACCGCCGCGGCGATGATTTCGCCCTGCGTCTGCAAACTTTGCACGCGCGCGTCGATCAGGCCCTCGCGGAACTGGTTGAGATAGAGAAAGCCGACGAGCAGCGCGACGAGACCGCCGAGGTTGAGAACGACGATGCGGCGGGTGAGAGAAGACGAAAAACGCATCGCCACGGCGCGTTGGGCCGCCTGTGCGTATTGCAGCAGCCGCAAGCCAAGCGTGCGCCGTACGGTATCGTGCGGTGTATCGATGGATCGATCGAATTGCGTGTCTTCTGCTTCGACGCTCATTCAACCTCTCGTCGCCATGCTTAGGAATGCGTGAAACCATCCGGCTTCCGCACCGATGAGCTCGCTCTCACTACTCCTTGAAGCGATAGCCAACGCCATAGAGGGTTTCGATCATTTCGAATTCGTCATCGACAGCTTTGAACTTCTTACGCAGCCGCTTGATGTGACTGTCAATCGTCCGGTCGTCCACGTAGACCTGGTCGTCGTAGGCGGCGTCCATCAACGCATTGCGGCTCTTTACCACGCCGGGGCGCGTGGCGAGCGCCTGCAGGATCAAGAACTCGGTGACGGTCAGCGTCACCGCTTCGTTCTTCCACGTGCAGGTGTGGCGCTCGGGGTCCATCTTCAGCAAGCCGCGCTCGAGAATCTTGGCCTCGGATTCCTTCTGTGCCGCCGCCTCCTTGGGATTGGCGCGGCGCAGAATGGCGCGCACCCGTTCGACCAGAAGGCGCTGCGAAAAAGGTTTGCGGATGAAATCGTCGGCACCCATCTTGAGGCCGAACAACTCGTCGATCTCTTCGTCCTTCGAAGTGAGGAAAATCACCGGCAGGTCGGATTTCTGCCGCAGCCTGCGGAGCAGCTCCATGCCGTCCATGCGCGGCATCTTGATGTCGAAAATGGCGAGATCGGGAGGATTGGTTTTCAGTCCGTCGAGCGCGGTGGACCCATCCGTATAGGTCTGCACCCGATAGCCCTCGCCTTCGAGCGCGATCGAGACTGAGGTGAGGATATTGCGGTCATCATCGACCAAGGCGATCGTCGGCATCAAGTCTCCTAACCTGGTGAGCCTGCTTCTGCTAAGAGGCTTCTTAAGCCGCCCGCAACCCATGCGATCGTCAGCACATTAAGTCCCGTGCGACCGAAGCATTCGGGCACGGCGGAAGCGGGCAAAACCTGTTCGAGCTTGAGGGCCGAAATGTGACCATGCCCCCACGCATTCCCCAATGCATACCATTATAACTATGGACGAATCTACCCTTGGCGGCTTCAATTCGCCGCCCAAAGCCGAAAAAGCCCCGCAATGCCAGGAAAAGATAAGTTCGCGAATCCATCCAGCGCCGACAATTCTCCGCCCGAGAGCGGCAAATTCGATGCCGTGGGCGAAGCCAAGCTACTGCTGCGCACCACGCGTTCGGCAGCACTTGCTACTCTTGTTCCGGATTCAGGGCAACCCTTCGCGACGCTCGTCAACATCGCGACGGCGCCCGATGCAACTCCGCTTCTACTGCTTTCCGAACTGGCCGCGCATCGTCGCCATCTTGCCGCCGATCCGCGTCTTTCGCTGCTTCTCTATGCGCCGGGGCGCGGCGATCCTTTGGCGCATCCGCGTCTCACCGTTCTTGGCCGCGCGCGACGTATCGAAGAAGCCGAGCAGCGTGCCGCGGCGCGCGAGCGATTTCTTGCTCGTCATCCGAAGTCGGAACTCTACGTCGACTTTCCGGATTTTTCCTTCTTCGCAGTCGAGATGGAGAATGCGCATCTGAACGGCGGCTTCGCGCGCGCCGCGGCGCTCGCCGCAGAGCAGATTTACACCGCGATCGATGCCGCTTCCGAGGTGGTCGCGGCGGAGGCTGGCGCGATCGCGCACATCAATGCGGACCACGCCGATGTTCCGGCTTTGCTCGCCCGCGCTTTTGGCGTGCCTGCGAATGTGGACCGCGGCGCCGCCGTAGGTCCGTGGCGCGCCGTCGGTCTCGATCCGGAAGGCATCGATCTCGGCAACGAGACGAACCTCGTGCGCGTGGCGTTTCCGCGTCCGGTTTCGACCGTCGCCGAGTTGCGGCAGGTGCTCGTCGATCTCGCCGCCGCCGCGCGGCGCGGTGCGCGGCGCTAAGCGCCGCAACGTCGTCGCATTCCATCCTTTGCGTTCCGGCGTTACATCTTCGGTTGTTTCAAGCGCACGCCACGTCCGCCCGCCCGGCTCGCCGCTTTGTCGCCGATGCGCGGAAAAGAGACGCTATTTGGCTGCGGAGGCTAGTGCCCGTGCCTTCTCGATTTCCGGCAGGATCGTATCGCGCAGCGCGACTTCGGTGATCGGGCCGACATATTTGAAGGCGATCGTTCCGTCGCCCTTGATGATGAACGTCTCGGGTACGCCATAGACGCCAAAGTCGATGCCGGTGCGCCCGCTTTCGTCGAGTCCGATGCGCGCAAAAGGATCGCCGTTCTGGCCAAGGAAGCGGCGGATATTTTCGGGCGCGTCTTTGTAGGCGATACCGTAGAGCCGCACGCCTTCCCCGGCGAGCTTGTCGTCCTGCGCGAGCGCCAGGAGCAGAGGATGTTCCAGGTGGCAGGGCGCGCACCACGAGGCAAAGACGTTGAGGATTGTTACGCCGCCTCGCCGCAGATCCTGATCCGCGAGGCCGGGTTTCTCGGCAAGGCCCGTGATCGCCGGCAGCGAGAAATGCGGGACCTCCTTGCCGATGAGCGCCGAGGGCAGAAGCGACACGTCGCCGGCAAAGAGCCGCACCAGAAAAAGCAGCGCCAAAGCGGCAAAGAACACGAGCGGCAGAAAGCGGAGCGGCGAGCGGCGCGGCATAGCCTGCGCCGGCGCGCCTTCGAGCGGCGCTTCGGAATTTGTCTCGTGCATCGAAACTTCGAGCCCTTTACTTCCGCTCCGCGTCCAATGCGCGACCGGTGCGCGCGGCGAGCCGTTCGAGCCGCTTCTTGAGCGCCGCGTAATCGGCGAGCGTCGCGACGATCATCCCGGCGATCACCCCGAGCGCGACGAGATACGCCGCAACGACAAAGCCGTAATGGGGATCTGCGGTCATTCTGCGGGCTCGGCAAAGATGACGGGAACGTCGGCCTCGCCGGAGCTCGCGGCGAGCATCGACAGGCGGCGGATGCGGCGGCGCAAGATCTCGTTGCGGATCGCCAACATGTGCAGGGTCACGAACAGGAACGTGAAGGCGAACGTCATGAAGATGAGCGGCAAAAGCATCGACATTGCGATCGTCGGGCCGCCCATGCGGAAGACCGAGGCCGACTGGTGCAGCGTGTTCCACCAATCGACCGAGAACTTGATGATCGGAATATTGACCGCGCCGACCAGGGTGAAGATGGCGACAAGCCGCGCCGCTTTGCCCGGATCTTCGATCACCTGCCAAAGCGCGATGATGCCGAGATAGATCAAGAACAGTACGAAGACGGAAGTGAGCCGCGCGTCCCATACCCACCACGTCCCCCATTCCGGCTTGCCCCACAGCGAACCGGTGACGAGACAGAGGAAGGTGAACGCGGCGCCGAGCGGCGCGGCGGACTTTTGCGCAGCGTCGGCGAGCGGATGGCGCCAGACGAGCGTGCCGAGCGCCGCAGACGACATCACCACATAGACGAACATCGCCATCCACGCCGACGGCACGTGCAGATACATGATCCGCACCGTCTCGCCCTGCTGGTAATCGGGCGGCGAGTCGAGCAGCGCGAGATAGAGGCCAATGCCGAAGAGGACCGCCGTGATCGCCGCCGTTATGGGTACGGCAGGGCGCGCCAGGCGCAGAAAATCGGTCGGATTGGCGTAGTTTGGCATCGTTCTCATCTAGGCGCGGAACCGATTCAAAGCAAATCCTTCTAAATGATTTTCTTCACCGAAAGCTGATTAGGGCAGGGAAGTGAATTTTATAGATAATCTCCTCTCTAGGCCGCTTCTCTAGGCCGCTTCGCCCATATCTCAAATCGCCTTCGGCGATCGGCGGCGGCTGGCACGCTTAGCTATGAGCTTGGAGAACTCCACGTGACCTTTCCTTCAATTGGGCGACGCCACGCGGCCATGATGCTCGCGGCCGCCACGCTTTTTGCAACTGCCGGTCTCGCCGAGGAACTGCATCCGACGAGAGTGCACGGCACGATTCTTTCGGTGGCCGGCAACGTTCTCTTCGCCAAATCGCGTGACGGCGCCACCTTGAAAATAGATCTCGGCAAGAACGCCCGCATCGTGGCGATCGTTAAGGCATCGCTCCATGACGTCAAGCCTGGCTCCTTTGTCGGCATCACCAGC
>JASHUD010000231.1 GCA_030040215.1 Methylovirgula sp. | reverse complement strand
CCAGCCTGTATCCGGTCGAGGCGCTTAAGACGAAAGTCAATATCGGCTATTTCCGCGCCTTCTCGGCGGAAGGCGTCTTGTCGCTGAACCCTTCGATCGTCATTGCTTCGGACGGCGCCGGTCCGCCGGATGCCATCAAACTCCTGAAAGATGCAGGCGTCACATTCGAGACTTTGCCCAACGACTTTTCCGCGCAGGGCGTGATTCAAAAGATCCAAATCATCGGACGTCTCGTGCGCGCCGACGAAAAGGCCGCGCGACTTTCAAAGGCTGTGGCCGCGAGCTTTCGCGACCTTAGCGCGCGCAGCACCGCGGTGCGCAAGCGGGTCCGCGCTCTCCTTGTGCTCACCTTGCAGAACGGCCGTCCGCTGGTCGCGGGGCGAGGCACCGCTGGCGATGCGATGATCAAACTCGCCGGCGGCGTCAATGTCGCCGATGATTTCACCGGATACAAACAGATGAACGACGAAGCTATCGTCGCTGCAGCGCCGGATGTGGTTGTCATGATGGGAAGCGGCGGCCGTCCTACCGCGAGCGAAGTGTTCTCCCTGCCGGAGTTTGCTTTGACGCCCGCCGCCGCCAAGCGTCGGCTCGTCCTAATGGACGGCCTGTCGCTGCTCGGCTTCGGCCCGCGCACGCCGCAGGCGGCAAGCGAGTTGCTCTCGGCGTTCTACCCCGCGAGCGATGCAAAACCCTGATGTTCGCGACTCGCATCGAGACTGACTTGCGGGGCCTGGTCGCCGCCCGACGCCGCCGCGCAACTTTCGTGTTTCTTGCATTAACGGCGGCGCTTGCCGCCATCTTCGTCTTGTCGGTGGGCGAAGGTCCTTTGGCGATCGCGCCGCCGCGCGTTATCGATATCCTCGTCGCCGCGCTGCAGCGACGCAGCACGCCAAGCTCGCTCGACGTTCTCGTAATCCTCGACATCCGCCTGCCGCGCGCATTGCTCGCGGTAATGATCGGCGGCTGTCTTGCCGTCTCCGGCGCCTTGATGCAGAGCCTATTTCGCAACCCGCTCGCCGATCCGGGTCTGATTGGCATCTCGGGCGGCGCGGCGCTCGCCGCCGCGGTAACCATCGTTCTCGGCGACCAATTCTTCGGCGCAGCGACGTTGCCTTTCGCAAGGCTGCCGCTCGCGGCCTTCGGCGGCGGTCTTGCCATGACGCTGCTGCTTTATTTCATCGCCACGCGCCGTGGCGAAACTCAGGTCGCAACTTTGTTGCTCGCCGGCATCGCGCTCGGTGCGCTGGCGACGGCTGCGACCGGGCTGCTCATTTATCTCGCCAACGATCGACAGTTGCGCGATCTTACGTTCTGGAGCCTGGGCAGTCTTGGAGGAGCGACCTGGGAGAAGACGGCGGCGCTAGCTCCCGCGTTCGCGCTAACGCTCGCCAGCTTGTCCTTTCTCGGGCGCAGCCTGAACGCGCTGGCGGTAGGCGAATTCGAAGCGTTTACCTTGGGCGTTCCCGTGCAGCGGATCAAAGTGGTGATTATCCTCGTCGTTGCGCTCGCGACCGGCGCCAGCGTCGCCAGCGCCGGCATCATCGGATTCGTCGGCATCGTCGTGCCCCAGTTCCTCCGCTTGATCTTGGGCGCGGATCATCGCCTGCTTCTACCGGCCTGTCCGCTGCTCGGCGGCATTCTCGTACTCGGCGCCGACACCTGCGCCCGCAACGTGATCGCTCCGGCCGAACTTCCGATCGGCATTCTCACGGCTGCGATCGGCGCGCCATTCTTTCTGTGGCTTTTGCTGCGCCGAAGGGACTACGGCAACCTATGAGCGCCGGCACGATCGTCGAGGCGCGCGCCGTTTCCTACGCGGTTCGACAAAAACATCTCGTTGCGGACGTTTCGTTCGGACTCGAAGCCGGTCGGATGACGATCGTGATCGGGCCGAACGGCGCCGGCAAATCGACCCTGCTGCGGTTGATGAGCGGCGAATTGCCGCCGAGCAGCGGACAGGTCTACTACGGCGATACCGAAGTTCGTGTCCTTCCGCCGTGGCGTCTTGCGTTGCGGCGCGCCGTAATGGCACAGGTCACGCGGCTCGCGTTCGATTTTTCCGTCTATGAGGTGGTGCGGCTTGGCGTCGATTCGATCGGCCTTTCCCGCGCCGTGCGCGAGGCAACGATCGACGAAGCATTGACGCACGCCGAGATTTCGCATCTCGCGGGCCGTTCCTATGGGTCGCTTTCAGGGGGCGAGCAGCAGCAGGTGCAGTTTGCACGCACTTTATCGCAGATATTGGCGGGGCGCGGCGTAAGCGCCGGCCAGACGCTCTTCCTCGACGAGCCAACGGCGTACCTCGATATGGCGCACCAGTGCGGGTTGATGGACGGCGCATGCCATCTCGCGAAAGCCGGAGTTGCGGTCTTCGTCGTCATGCACGATCTCAATCTGGCCGCCGCCTATGCTGACCATCTGATCGTCCTCAACGCAGGCCGCCTTGTTGCGCAAGGCCGCCCCGAAGAGGTGCTGACGAACGACCTCGTAGCAGAAGTTTTTCGCGTCAAATTCGGAGTGGGCGAGCTGCCTCCTTCCGGAATGCCCTTTCTGCTGCCGCATCGGCACGCGGCCGCGTCCCGCCAGGCGCGGTCGCTTTAGCCGCCGATCACGATGCTCGCCTCGCGGCCGATCAACCGGGCGAGCTGTTTCAGCCGATTGTTGACTCGTTCGCTGGCGAGCGCCGCCAGATCCGGCGGCAAAGTCAGCGTCAATTTCGACTTCGCACAAAGCATCGGCGTGCGCGGCAACACTCCCGCCATCGCCGCCGATACGAGATAGGCGACTCGCGTCGCGCCCGCCAAAAGCCGCGCCCGGTCGATCATCCGCGGCGGGACGAGCGCCCGGATGCGCGGATTGACGTCGGCGTCGAGCCCCAGATAGCGATACGACATCGTCAGCGCGATGAAACAGCGTCCCGGATGGTCGATGCCGGTGAACGCGCCGTTGGCCACGATGCTGAGGCTCTGCTCGCTACGATAGTCGGGATGGGCGCGCCAGTTCACGTCGGCGAGCAGGCAGGCGGCGTGCCGCAGCCGCGTTTCTTCGGCGGTCTCGTCGAAACGCGCCGATTCGATGAATCGATCGGTCCAGGTACAGAGGTCTTCGGCGTGCCGCGGCGAACGGGCGTTGTTCTCGTTGAAGGCGCGCGCCGCGACGAGCAATGGATCCTGCCGCCGCTCTGCGTCGCCGAGTTTTTCGTAGAGCAGGCCTTCGCGCAATCCGGCCGCCGAAATCGCCACCTCCTTCGGCGGCGCGAGGCGGATGATTTCGTCGAGCACGATCGCTCCGTAGGCGAGCAGCGGACGGCGTGCAGGAGCGACGCTCTCGACGGCGACGAGCGCCTCGGCGTTCACCCGCTCGACGAGTCCGGCGAAATCCGCCGCCTCGCGCGCCGGAATGACATAGCCGTGCATGACGCTAAGGAAATAGTTGCGCTGCCGCATATGCAGTTTGGCGAGCGCCCGCCAGGTTCCGCCGACGGCATAGAGCGTGCGCCCGCGCAATTCGCCGATGAGTTTGACATTCGCCAAATTCTCCCGCGCGATCTTCTGGGCGATACGCAGCGAGTGATCGGAGGCATCCATGAGCGATAGGCCGCCGAGCGGCAGGCTGACGCTCTTGCCGACCTTCGTCCCGACGATATCGATGAGTTCGAGCGAACCGCCGCCGAGATCGGCGACCACGCCGTCCGGAGCATGGAAGCCGGAGACAACGCCGAGCGCCGAAAGCTCGGCTTCACGGCGCGCGGAGAGCAAAGAGACGGGCGCACCGATCGCTTTCGCTGCTTCGGCGACGAAGGCCGGTCCGTTCGACGCGTCGCGCGCCGCGGCGGTCGCGATCGCATAGACGGCTTCGACGCCCATGATGGTAATCAACGCCTTGAAACGGCGTAGCGATGCGAGTGCCTTTTCCACCCCCGCCGCGGAAAGTTTGCCGGTCGTCGCGACGCCGTCGCCGATTGCGCAAAGCGCCTTCTCGTTGAAGATCGGTGTCGGCGCCCGGCTCAGCCCGTCATAGACGACGAGCCGTATCGAATTCGAGCCGATGTCGATCACCGCGACGGGGCCTTTGCCGTCCACCCGGGCGGCCGAAGGCGCCGAAAGCTTCGGCATCGAGATATTCATCGCCCCTCGAGCCTTTTAAGCAACGTCTTCGGACTCGATTCGCGCAGCGATTTGCCGCGGCCCGACAGGCTTGGATTGGTCATGAAATAGGAATGCGCATTGAACGGCTCCGCGCCGCCGGCGTTGATTCGCGTGCTCGAACCGTCCGGCAAGACGCGATAGCTTTGCTGATTGTCGATCAGATTGGCGATCATGATCTGATCGAGCACTTGGTCGTGACACGTGGCGTTGGTGATCGGCACTAGAGCCTCGACGCGGCGATCGAGATTGCGCGTCATCAGGTCGGCCGAAGAAATATAGACGTGCGCCTTCGGATGCGGCAGGCCGTGGCCGCCGCCGAAAGCGTAGACGCGCGCATGTTCCAGGAAGCGGCCGACGATCGATTTCACCCGGATGTTGTCGGAAAGCCCGGCGACACCCGGCCTCAGGCAACAGATGCCGCGCACGACGAGATCGATTTTGACGCCCGCCTGGCTTGCCGCATAGAGCGCATCGATGATCTGCGGATCGACGAGCGCATTGCACTTGCCCCAGATCGCCCCGGGCTTGCCGGCTTTCGCGAACTCGCTCTCTTGCGCGATATGTTCGAGGAGACGCGTCTTCAGGTTGAGCGGCGAGATCGCCATCCGTTCGAACCGGGCCGGTTCGGCGTAGCCGGTGATGTAGTTGAATACCCGCGACATATCGCGGCCGATCGCGGGATCGGCGGTGAAAAAGGAAATGTCGGTATAAATGCGCGCCGTAACCGGGTGATAATTGCCGGTGCCGAGGTGACAATAGGTGACGAGCGAACCCAGTTCGCGGCGCACGACCATTGAGAGCTTGGCGTGCGTTTTCAGCGCGATGAATCCAAAAACCACCTGCGCGCCGGCGCGTTCGAGGTCACGGGCCCAGCGGATATTGGCTTCCTCGTCGAACCGCGCCTTGAGCTCGACGAGCGCGGTCACCGATTTCCCCGACTCCGCCGCTTCGATCAAGGCGCGTATGATCGGGCTCTCGTTGGAGGTACGATACAGCGTCTGCTTGATCGCCACGACGTTCGGATCGGCGGCCGCCTGATTGAGAAACTGCACGACGACATCGAACGATTCGTAAGGATGATGGACCACGAGGTCCTTTTGCTTGATCGCCAAAAAGCAATCGCCGCCGTTGTCGCGCACCCGTTCGGGGAAGCGCGGGTTGTAGGGTTTGAACTTGAGCTCCGGCCGGTCGATGTTGACGAGTTCGGCGAGTTCGTTCTGCGCGAGCATGCCGTCAAGCACGAAGATTTCGTCCGGAACGACGTCGAGTTCCTCGGCGACGAAATTGCGCAATTGCTCGGGCATCAGATTGTCGACTTCGAGCCGAATGACCGAACCGCGCCGGCGCCGCTTCAAAGCGCTCTCGAAAAGGAGGACCAGGTCTTCGGCTTCTTCCTCGACCTCGATATCGCTGTCGCGAATGACCCGGAAGACGCCGGAGCCGCGCACCAAATAGCCCGGGAACAAAGCTTGCGTGAACATGCCGACGAGCGATTCGAGCGGCATGAACCGCTGACCGTTTGGCCCGTCCGGCATGCGCACGAAGCGGCCGATCTTGGCGGGCAGTCGAACGAGCGCCTTCAAATATCTGTTGTCGCGCGGCTGTA
This sequence comes from Methylovirgula sp., assembly GCA_030040215.1. Classification (GTDB taxonomy): domain Bacteria; phylum Pseudomonadota; class Alphaproteobacteria; order Rhizobiales; family Beijerinckiaceae; genus Methylovirgula. Next base: position 3,939 of record JASHUD010000231.1, on the reverse strand, counting down.
CGAGTTCGAGCGCCATCGTGAAGCCGAGATTGGGAATGAACGGGAACGGATGCGCCGGGTCGATGGCAAGCGGCGTCAAAACGGGAAAGACGTGAAGCATAAAGTACTGTTCGAGCCAGGCGACGTCGGAAGGTTCGAGTTCCTGCGGGTCGGCGAGGATTATCCCCGCCCCACGCAGCTCGCCGCGCAGCTCGCGCCAACGGCGTTGTTGTTCGGCGGCGAGAAGCCCAGCCCGCTCGCGGATCTTCACCAACTGTTCGGCGGGCGTCAGCCCGTCTTCGGACGGAGTCGAGACGCCGGCGCGCACCTGGCCGCGCAAGCCCGCCACGCGCACCATGAAAAACTCGTCCAGGTTGTTGGCGGAGATCGACAGAAATCGCAATTGTTCGAGCAGCGGGTGATTGCGGTTCGAGGCTTCCTGAAGGACGCGCCGGTTGAATTCGAGCCAAGAGAGTTCGCGATTGATGAACCGCTCCGGCGACTGGGCGAGTTCGGCGGGGCGCTCGGCGAGGCTGCCGAGCTCGTTCATGATCGGAATCGAGGCGGCCGGCGAAGATTCCCCGGCAAGCGCCGGGTCGGCGGCCGGTTGCGCCGCATCGGCATTGGCTTCCGGATGGAGATCTTCGATCGATCTCAAGCTTTCACCGGCTGGTTGCAAGATTGGCTCCTCAGATTGGCTTATCCAAGCCAAAGCTGCGTTTTGCCGACGATGTTATCATGAACTTCGCCGGACTGGGCGGGCTCGTGAACCAAGCCCGCGCAATAAGGTAAAGGCTTAATCCCCAAGCGTTTTGGCGGGACGCGGGCGGAATTCAATCCGCGGCCTCTGCCTCTTAACCCGACAGGGCGCCGTCGCCGGCAGCCGCCAGTTGCGTCCGGTGGATATGCTCGAAATCGGCGCTGTCGCGGCAGAATACGGTGAGCCGATAAATCGTCGTTTCCCGACATCAGACATCAGATAGCAGCTCGCCCCGAAGCGCACCGCCCGACGGCGCGCTCGAAGGCCGCGAAATCTTCCTTGCCTCGCAAATCAAGGCTGATGCGGACAAAACGGTCGCCGAGAAAAGCCGCGCCGCGCTATGGGCCCGCGCTTGCCGCCGAAGGGCGCGCCGCGATCCTCGAAGACGGGGCTGCGCGCCGGACTCAACGCCGATCGCAGTCATGTCATCCATGCCGCGTGGCCGCAGCCTCGGCCTCGCGCCCAACGGCTGGCGGCCTAACGAAATCGGGCGCGAGTTGGGGACAACGGCGGCGAAGCTGCTGCGAAAGTTCCGGGCTCGCCCGGACGTCTAGAGACCGCCTAGGATTCCGCCGATAATATCGCCGGGAAAGCCATAGCCGCAGCCGTAATAGCCGTAATAGCCGCAGGGGCCGTAGCCGTATCCGTAGGCGGGATATCCGTAATAGCCGTAACCTGGATATCCATACGAGCCGCCATAGCCATAACCGTAGTGACCAAAATGACGATAGCCACGGCCGGCAAAGTGATGGCCACCCAAGTGGCCCATGTGGCCCACGTGACCCGTGTGGCCTATTCGCGCATCCGCGACGGAAGCGAAGGTCACCCCGCCCGTCGCCAGCGCCAATATCGCCGCGCCGGCGATAAGCGCAGTTCTCATTCCGCTCTTCATGGTAATCTCCCATTCGCAGTGACTGACGGATCGCCAATGCGAATGCGGCGAAAAAGATCCACGTACCGCCCAGCACGACGCGGCAACATGCCACGTTCACGCTGGCAGCCTAGGTCACATCAGCTGCTTGAGCGGCACTGGGGTGAAAACCTGTGCCAAGGAATGCGCGGCACCGGCGGGTGGACGATGTCGAACGGCTGCGATGGAGGCTTGGGCCCGAACGGCACTTCGTCGCCCGATTGACGCGGGCGCCTGCGAACGCGCTCACTCGTCGCCGTGGGCGCGTTCGTCGATAGTGATCGTCTTCATGTTCGAGAAATCGACGGTCACCGGCTGCTTCTCGCGCGCCGCCGCCATCTGAAACGTCTTGATGACGTGTTCGAGCCGCCGATAGGTCTCTTTGTATTCCGGCGTCTTCTCGGAAATGCCGAGAGGCTTCAGGCAGAATTCGATGATTTCGCGCGGCCTGTTATATTTGCTCATGCATCTCTCCTTGGCATTCCCTAGAGACGGTCACGTCGCCGGAAATTCGCCGGCGAAGACGAAGTCACTTTGCGGGCGGCGACCGTTCGGGACCTCCCGTTCGCGCATCGCTTCCGGAACCAGCGACTCGTCGGCGCGCCGCCCGATCGCGATCGCGGCTTCGGGACGATAGTCCTCGGGGATCTTCAGATCGACGATGGTGCGCGCCACGTCAAAACCGGCCATGCCATGCGCCGCCCAGCCGAGCCGCATCGCTTCGAGCGCAAAATAGCCCCAAGCGGTTCCGGTATCGAAGGAATGAGTGCGCGAAACGACAACCTCGTTGGTGCCCGATACCGGACGCGTAGTCTTCGAGACGAGAATGACGAGCGCACCGGCGTTCTTCGCCCAGGCGCGGTTGCCCTCGTGCAGCAGGGCCAGAAATCGGCCGAAGTCCGCCGTGCCCGCGAGCGCGTAGAGAAAGCGCCAGGGTTGCAGATTGCTCGACGACGGCGCCCAGCGCGCTGCTTCGAACATAGTGCGCAGGTCGTATTCGGGCAGCGCCTCGCCCGTGAAGGCGCGCGGCGACCAGCGTTCGATGAACTGCGAGTCGATTGGATAGTCGGCGACGCGCGGATTGCCCATCAGATTCCCCTAACTCCAAATCAATGTGGCTCATGCGCGCCCTTCGGCGTGCCGGTTCGGCCGCGTCGCAGGCCGTAAAGGAAGAGTCCGATGCCGCGGCCCGGCAGATGTTCCGGGACCGGATCATAGCCCGAGGTTCCCCACGGATGACAGCGGCAGATTCGTGCCAGGCCAAGAAGCCCGCCGGCCCAGATTCCGTGCTGCGCGACGGCCGCATCGATATAGGCCGAGCAACTCGGCTCATGCCGGCATTGGCGCCCGACGAAGGCCGAGAGACTTAGCTGATAGGCGCGGATGGCGAGATGCGCGACGCGGCGGGACAATCGGGATGCGCCCGCATATGCAAGCCGCAGCAAACCGGGGCTCGTCTCATTCCGCGGCATGGGCCGCCCTGGCTTCGATCTGCCCCGCCGCGTCGGCGGTCGCCTCGAAGGTCAACAGCATGGAGGCATGCCGGGCCTTGTAATCGCGTACCGGCTCGAGCACTGCGATCTCCGCCCATTTGCCTTTGGGGGGCGCCCCGTTCTCTTTGAGCATGGCGCGAACCTGATCGCGCAATTCCCGCAGTTCCGGCGCGGTTGCGCCGATGACGTTGCGCGCCATGATCGAGGCCGCAGCCTGGCCCAGCGCGCAGGCTTTCACATCATGCGCGAAATCGACGACTTTCCCGTCGCGCATCACGAGATCGACGATCACCGTCGACCCGCAGAGCTTGGAATGGGCGCGGGCCGTCGCATCGGGATGCGCCAATCGGCCTTGGCGGGGAATATTCGCCGCCAATTCGAGGATCTTGTGGCTGTAAACATCGTTCAGCATGGGCAGAATGGCAAAATATACCAGAGGATGACGGCGCGGAATAAACCCTATATAGGATGTTGAGGCTTGGCGAACGAGACTTGGGAGGTTTGCTGCTGCCAAAAGGACCGCAACGGCCTTGTTCAGCAGGGGTTCGGACCTTAGATCACACCAACAGGAGGCACCACATGGATGACGTGGTTAAGTCCTTGCTCGAGCGCCAACAGCAGCTTAAGCCCGCCGCGAATCCCCCGACCCGCCCCAGCCGCCAAGAAGCCGAAGCCGCCGTTCGAACCCTGATCCTTTGGGCCGGCGACGACCCGACGCGGGAGGGCTTGCGCGATACGCCGCGGCGAGTCGTCAAGGCGTATGAGGAATTCTTTTCCGGATATCGCGCCGATCCGGG
>JASHUD010000230.1 GCA_030040215.1 Methylovirgula sp. | reverse complement strand
GGCGAATAGAGCGCGTAATTCTCGTCGTGGGCCATCTTCCAATAGAAGGCGCGCCCGGCGCTCCTGAGCACGAGCGCCATGGCGATAGGCACGGCACCGCAGGCAAGCCGCCCGATCATCAATTTGCGTTCGGCTGCAAGCGCCGTCGTCCCGCCGCGTGCAAAAGCGGCGCGCTCGGCGGAATTCAGCAGCGCCGTGCCGCGCCTCCCCTTCCAGCCTTTTGCCTCGAGAGTCAGGAACTCCTCGGTCGCGACGCCGAGCTCGTCAGGTGCGGCCAGCAGCCGAAAGCTCACGGCGCCGCGCCCGCTAAGCCGTCGGCGCGCCTTGTTCAGCTTCTGGCGGCGTCCCGCGTTGAGGGCGTATTGTGCGTGCAGGGCGGGATCGATCCCCGCGGAAAGTACGGGACGGTCGTAGGCGGCGAAGCGGCGGATCCGGCGCCGTTCTGCCGCGGCGCTCAGCAGCCGCGCGGTGGGGCCGTCTTGCGGCAGCAGCGGAACCATCAGTCCGCCGCGGTGCGGCAGCCGCTCGCGGCAATAGGCCAAGATCGCAGCAAGCGCCTCGCCGGCGCAGGCTCGATCCAACAGCGGCCCCCCAAGTAGTATCTGTGGATGGGTAAAGATGCACAACTGCGACCAAGGCATAAAGCGGCTCGGCAGCTGCAGCGGGCAAACGCCGACAAGCTTGGCTCCGACCCAAACGAAAAGGAATCGAGGCCTGCCGCGTCCGAGATGGCGGGCGGCGGCGAGCATGAACCCTGGTTCGAGAAAGCCGTTGGGTTCGAGAGGATCGGCGGCAAGAGCACGCCATGCCTCGACATGCGCCGCGGCGGCCTCGCAGCTCAAGAGCTCGACGCGAAGCTCGTCCACGCGCACCGTCCTCGTTCGTTTCGCCCCGTCGAGGCTGCTCGACCGGATTGCGGACGCCTGGATCGACATGGGACAAGTTTTCCCGATTTGAGGCACGCAGCAAGGGGCTTCGCCTGCGTCGCAAGTGCGGTGCCATCAGCAGGGATCTCAGTCCGCCTACAGCGATCCGCAATCGCCATTGGACCCCCGCCGGAATACGGGCAGATGCGCGTGGCGGCTCAGCCCAGATGTTCGCTATCGGCGAGGGTAATGCGCAGTTCGAAGCTCTTGAACTGCGAGAAGATGCGCCACAACCATTCCCTGATGCCGGCGCGCACAACGAGCGACATATTGGTGGGCGGTACCAGCAGGAAACGCGACAGCGAGAAACCCGGTTCCTCGATTTTCTGAAGAAGCAATGGATCGAGCGCCGTAATCTTGAAGCTGCGGCCGGAAGGATAGCGGCTGAATTCCTCGCGCCGTTCGACGCCCGGCACCGCGCCGTCGTTCACGACGAGGACGAATTGCACGTCCGGATAACGTTCGACGAGTCTGCCGGCCGCTTCGACCGAGCGCTCCGAGCCGTCGGCAACGAAGAGAAAGACCGGCTGGATATCGATTTTCCGCGCCTCGGCGATGAACTCGGTTTGGTCCAAAAGCGCGAAGAAGCCCTCCAACGAGCGGTGCCAAAGATCGACGATTTTCGGAACCCCATCCGCCACCAGCAACGGATCAATCAGCGCCATTTGGCCTTGAATCGTGTTCACGTCGGAGGCAACGACCTCATGCGGAAAGCGCATCGCGAAGTTCGGCTCGTGCGTGTCGGTGTCGAAGCCGACAAACGTACGGTCGCTCAATAGGAAATAATCGGCGAGTAGGCGCGCGGTCATGGTCTTTCCGGCGCGCCCGCCGAGCGAACAGATAATGAAAGCGAGCGTCAGGTTCTTCATATCGGCAGGATTCGGGCCGCGGCAGCTTTTGCTGTGGCGTCGGGACCGCGCCGCGTAGCCCCGACCTTATCGCGGCTCAGATCCGACCGTTGATAAAATCGAGTAAACGAATCCGGTTGAACTCTTCCGCGTTCTTGCTCTGCCATGTGCGCACGTACCCACGCAGGGTGAAGGAATGTTGGGCCGGCTCGTCGCCGGCAGTTTTATTGGCGACGAAAGTGGACCAGGGCGTGCCGGCCAGATCGACCTGTTCGTAAGCCATCGCGTTGAGTTTCGGAATCGTCACTTCGCCGGCGCTTTTCACTTTGCCGAAATAGCTCTGCAGCGTGGCCGGATCCCAATCGAAGAATGTCGAATCGTTAATATAGTTCTTCACGAGAAAATAGCTCGCGTCGGCGACGAACGGCGCCGTCTCGGCGATCTCGTCCAGCGAAGCGAGCGACGGGCCTAGAATATGGAACAATACGAAATTGACCTCGCCCGCCTTCATTGCGTCGAAAAAACCGACGTCGCGCAGCGCCTCGAGGCTGGTCATCAGCGCGCCGGCGCGTGTATCGAGTACCGTGACCTTCACCTGCGAGGTGGCGAGCGTATCGAGAATCCGCATCTGATCCGGAGTCTGGGTAATGTCCACCACCTCGGTCGTTTGCGGATGAAAACGCCTCAGCGTGCCGCGCGGGTGCTCGGTATCGAAAGCGCGCGCCAAGATATTATTGGTGGCGAAATAATCGAGCAAAGCGCGCGACACCGTGGTCTTGCCGACTCCGCCTTTGTCGGCTCCCACCATGATCAAGGTCGGCTTCACCCGATTACGCCCCGTTCCAGGCGCAGCGGCCGCAACCGAAGTCCGCGCCGCGGATTTCGAAAGCTTTCGCCGTGCAGGTTTATGTGCATGTGCATGTGCCATGAGCGAACTATAACACCTTAGCGAGCGCGCTGAATATAGGCGCATTGCAGAAAATCCGCGCCCCGTGGATTGCCGGGTGCCTCGGGCCCGTTCTTCGCCCTATGCGTTCATCGCGGATTTAATACAACGGTCACTTATCCTGTCGGGAAGCCACGAGAGACGCGCCATTCGGGGCGCGTGCCACGAGCGCGTCGATCCGATCGCGCTCGCGTTTGAAGTCGGCGAGCATCTTACCGTCGAATTCGCGTGTGCGCGCCAGCTTCACGCGCATCGGGTCGACGAAGTGACCGTTAACCAATACTTCGTAGTGGAGGTGCGGCCCCGTCGCGAGTCCGGTCTGTCCTAGATAGCCGATGACCTGACCCTGCCGCACATGCACGCCTTCCTTGATGCCGCGGGCGAAACCGGAGAGATGATTGTATGTCGTCATGTAGCCGTTGGCGTGCTGAATCGCGATGCGACGGCCGTAGCCGGCGTCCCAGCCGGCCTCCGCGATGGTGCCATTGCCAGCCGCGAAGACTGGGGTGCCGATCGGCGCCGCCCAATCGACGCCGGTGTGCAATCGCGTATAGCCGAGAATCGGATGAAACCTCATCCCGAACGGAGAAGTCATCCTGCCGCCGACGATTGGCGTGCGGATCAAGAATTTCCGCGAGGATCTGCCGTTCTCGTCGTAGAAATCGACGAGCCCGTCGTCCGGCGTCTGATACCGATAGTAGCGGTACGTCTCGTTGTGCGCCACGATGGCGGCATAGAGAAGTTCGTTGCGCTGCTCGCCATCCTCGCCGTTGTCGTACAACGCCTCGAATGAATCGCCGCTCGAAACAGGCCGCTGAAAGTCCACGTCGTTGGCGAAAATGCGCACCAGCTCGTCGACGATCGGCTTGGGGATTTGTTGTTTGAGCGCGGTCTCATAAAACGAATCATAAAGCTGCATTCCACCGCCTTGATCGTCGTCGTCGGTGGAATCCTTTGCCTCGCTCTCCGCATCGCCGACCCGCATGTAGTCGCCGCGATCCGTGATCGCAATCGTCGTTTCCAGCGTCTCGTCGTTATAGACCGAGAGGCGGGCCAGCGACATGTTCACCCCGGAACCATCGAGATCAGCCATGAGCAGTTCCAAGCGCCGGCCCTCCGGCACAACGGGTTCGCCCCGCTTGGCTTGGAAAGCGGCGACGATGCTGTCGATGCTATCCTGGCCGACGCCCGCCGCCTTCAATACGCTCTGCAGCGTATCGCCGTGCCGCAGAACGACGAGCCGTTCTTGCATTTCGGTCGGCTGCACCGCGGGGCTGCGCGGCACCACGGTTACGTTCTCCGGCACCATGCGGACTTCGATCTGCGAGAACGGCGCCGTGGCGATCGGATCGTTGGAACTGGCGTAAGCCAGCGCCCCCAAAGGACTGGCGCGGGTGCGCATCAGCAGCAGTTGCGGAGGCAGCGTAAACGGCTCGTTTCCGGCCGCGACCTCGCTTTTCACCTCTTCGGCGACCTGCGCCTCAACTTCCTCCGGCGAAAGCACCGCGCTTGTTGAAAGATTCTGTAGCGGCAGGTCGCGAACCGAATAGGACACGTCCGCGTCGTTGTCCTGGGGATCATCCGCCGCGTCGATCGGGTTGCGCGCATCGGAGAGAAGCTGAAGCGGATTGAACGGCGGGACATCGTCGGCAAAACCGGCGCTCGTGGTGAGCAACCCGGTTTCAATATGCGTGAAGGAATGCACCTGGACGACTTCTTTGTCGCCCATCTTGATCGTAATCGGCGCTTTGAAGGTCTGTTTGTCGGCGACGATATCGATCGATTTGACCAACCGGTCGCCCTTGTACGGATTGATGCCGTAGGCCGAGTCTTTATAGGACGGCGCCGCCGGCAGCGGCGCTTCGGCGAAGTTCGATTGGTGGTCGAGCGCCGCGTAGGTCGCCGCGCTGATCAGGGCCGCCCCGGCAATACCGGTTAATATTGTCCCGCAAAGCCAACGCAGCGAAACCCGCCGCCGGTCGAGATACCGCTGCGGGCCGCCCGCCGTCTCTATGGCCGGCTCAAGGCCAAGATCAGCTAAAGCCGCTGAAAATTCCAAGCGACCGTGGGCGCTGAGCGTATGCATACGCCAGACAAATTCCCCTCATGAGGCGGGAAGCCGGAGCTTAAGCTCGGCATTCCCGCAAGCCAATAGGCTTGCCGCATGGCCTTTTTGAAGTGTTTCGTCCGGCTCGAATGCCCGCGCGCCGAACCACCCCGGTGCAGACAAGCCCCGGGAACATGGCCCAAATGGGGCGAATTCGGCCTGTACCCCAGAAGGTTGACAGAGGCCGCCCCCCTCGCTAACTCTGCGATATGCGCGCGGCACAGCCGCGCTTTTTCGTCGAATCGGGTGTTGTCAGGCCCGCATTCGCGGTGTCTCCAAGGCCGGCCTTCCGAGTGGGAAAATGTTCGCAGTCATCAAGACCGGCGGCAAGCAATATAGCGTCACCGCCGAGGACGTGATCGCGGTGATGACGCTGCCCGGCGCCCCGGGCGACGCCGTGACGTTCGAGAACGTTCTGATGCTCGTCGACGGCGAGGCGGCGAAATTCGGCGCACCTTTTCTGGAAGGCGCGAAGGTCGTGGGCACGATCCTCGATCACAAGCGCGGCCCGAAGGTTTTCGCCTTCAAGAAGCGGCGCCGCAAGAACTCGAAGCGCAAGCGCGGCCATCGGCAGGATCTCACGATGGTGAAGATCACCGGGGTTCTGCCCGGCGAAAGTCAAGCGAACGCCTGACATTCGCCGCCCCGAGGAGTAATTTAAACGGTTCCGTGGCTTGTATTCTGATCGCCCGGAACCAGGAATATTGGAGCTAGAGATGGCGCATAAGAAGGCAGGCGGTTCGTCCCGCAACGGCCGCGACTCGGCGGGCCGGCGCCTCGGCGTGAAGAAATTCGGCGGCGAGCCCGTGCTCGGCGGCAATATTCTCGTGCGTCAACGCGGCACCAAGATTCACGCCGGCGCCAATGTCGGCACCGGCAAAGATCATACGCTCTTCGCGCTGATCGACGGACGGGTGCATTTCAAGTCGAATGCCGGCTGTCGACCGATCGTATCCGTAACGCCGGCCCAACGAGCCGAGGCCGAAAAATAGCGGTGGAGTGAAAACCCCACCGGCTCCCATGAACCCGGTGGACAGATGTCGTCCCGAAGACCCGGCAGGGTTTTTGATAGGGGGAGATGGGAGACCATCTTCCCCTTTTGCTTGGACGAAGGTCCAAGGACCGGAGCCTGCCATGTTCCCGGATCTGACCCGTGACGATGTCTTCCGCTTGGAAACGAAGCGCCTATGGCTGCGTTGGCCGCGGGCCTCCGACGCGCCGGCGATCGCCGCTTTTGCTGCACTGCCGCAAGTGGCGCAGATGACCGCCAATATCCCGCACCCCTATCCGCCGAAGGAAGCCGATCGTTTCATCTTCAAGGCGCGGGCCGAGAATTCCGGCGGTAAGGCGCTTCACCTGGCGATCACCCGCAAATCGGGTGCGCGCCCGGTCTTGGGGCTCGTTTCGGCGGCCGCCAGCGGCGAAATCGAGGTCGAGATCGGCTATGCGCTCGCTCCGGAGGCGTGGGGCAAAGGAATCGCCACCGAAGCGCTGCGGACGGTGATCGATACCGTTTTCGCGCTGACGCCGGCGGCGCGGATCCTCGCCAATTCGCGGGCGCACAATCCCGCCTCGCGGCGGGTGTTGGAAAAAACCGGCTTTGTCTATGTCGACAGCGGGCTCGATTCTTTGCCGGCGCGCGGCGGCCTTCACCCCTGCGACCGTTTCCGTCTCGAACGTGCCGATTGGCGGGACGCCCGGGAAGCACGGCGGCTGCCGCCAATGGCGCACCAGCGGCTTGGCGCAGTTGATGTGCCGATTGCCGATCCAGCCGGCGAATTGCATGAATGTTGACCAGGGCGCGCTTTCGGCCGAAATGGCCGGCGCGCAAGGTCAACCCGGCCGATCGAGCCAACCGGCATGAAATTTCTCGACGAGGCCAAGGTGTACGTCAAATCCGGCGCCGGCGGCGCCGGGTGCGTCTCGTTCCGCCACGAGAAGTTCCTCGAATTCGGCGGCCCTGACGGCGGCGACGGCGGGCGCGGCGGCGATGTCGTGGCGCACTGCGTCGCCGGTCTCAACACGCTCGTCGATTACCGCTACCAGCAGCACTTCAAGGCGAAGACCGGCGGCCACGGCATGGGAAAGAACCGCGCCGGGGCCAAAGGCGCCGATGCAATTCTCCGAGTGCCGGTCGGCACGCAGATCTTCGAGGATGAAACGCCGCTCGCCGATCTGACCGAAGTCGGGCAAAGCGCACGGCTGGCGCGCGGCGGCAACGGCGG
>JASHUD010000229.1 GCA_030040215.1 Methylovirgula sp. | reverse complement strand
CGAAGCGCGCGCCGCGTTGGCATGGAAGCGCAGGATCGCGTGGCGCGACTCCGGCGCCTTCAAGGCGCGGGCGACGATGGCGCGGACGATCAGAAAGGTTTTGCCGGAACGCGTTCCGCCGGCAAGGCAGGTGTAGCGTTGCGGCCCTTCGAGGAGGCGGCGGGCGCGCTCCTGCGCCGGGCTGAACGACACCATGCGATCCCCTTTGCGGCGGGCGCCGCAAGGCATGCGGCCAAACAAAAAGGCCACCGCGTTGCGATGGCCTCGGCACAGATCGTGCGCTGTCGATGCGCGCGTTATGCGTCGCAAATTGGCGCAGAGTCAATTGCGCGGCGACGCGCTTTTTCGCGGATTTGCACATCTCCTTCTCCCGCTTGCGGGAGAAGGCGCGCACCGCACCGCCTCAGAATACCGCGACATTCCTCGCATTCAGCGTATCGGCAAGGTACGCCAGCGCCTTGGCGCGCTTGCGGTAGAACGTATAGGGCGCCCAGCCGCGTTTCGCGCAGAGTTTGCGCACCGAACGGTGCCGTGCCGCAGTAAGCGCCCAGAGGCTCGCGACCAACGCCATGCCGGAATCGACGCCGCGCAGTTCGCGCAGCCAATCGAGCGCCGTTTCCATGGCGGCAATCTCCGCCGAAGTCGGCCGCAGATTGGTGAAATTCTGTGCCGCCTCGCGTGTGTGCCGTTCGGCGTCGGAGAGTTCCGCCTGCGCCAAGCGGTCCACCCATTCGATTGCGTGCTGCGGCCAATGTCCGCCCGGCTCGCGCGGCCCGCGCAGCGGCGGCAGGCGATCGAGCGTCACGAAGGCCATTACGAGCCGCCGCCCGACGTGCTCCGGCTCCCAACGCGCCGGGATCTGTTCGCGCGTCTCGTCATACGGCGCTTCGAGCGCGTTGATCTTCCGATCGTCCACGGCGCGCCCCTTTTCAGGCGCCGTCGTCGAGAATGTTGTCGAGCAGGTTCGGCTCGGCCCCGGCAGTGACGAGCAGCAACCGGATCAGCGTTTCGCGCGTCACGCCGCGTTTTGCGGCGGCTTCGTCGAAACGGGCGGCGGCGTCGGGCGGCAGGCGCAAGGCGGCGCCCTTCGAATCGCGGAACGCCAGGCCGAAACGCTGCGCCTGGCGATGCACGTTGTTGGGCGTCGAGGCGATCAGCGGATCGTCGGCGATGCGTTTGGCGGCGAACCCCTGCCCGACCAGAAATCCGAGTCGTGCGACGCGCTCCGTGGTCCAAGTCGTTTTGCGCTTTTGCATCGCACCCCCTCCTTTGCGGACAGGGGAGCGTTATCAGGTAATATTACCGTGTTGTCAACGGTAAAATTACTCAATGCACAATGCGGAGAATCGGTCAAACTACCGGTCATGGAATTGGAAGATGTTCTCGCCCGCGTCGAAAGCCGGCTTAACGCGCTGGGCCTCTCGGCGCACGCCGCCTCGCAAGCGGCAAAGAAGCCGGACGCGATCCGCAATCTGCGTCGCGCCGTGAAAAACGGCGACCGGCGCGGTATCACGACCGAAACGTTGGTGGCGCTCGCCCCCGTGCTGAAGACCTCGGCCGCCTGGCTGCTCGAAGGGGTCGGCGATCCTTCGAGCAATCTCGTGAAGGTCATGGGCCGGATCGGCGCCGGCGCCGAGATTCTCCCGGAATTCGAGCAGATCCCCGCCGAGGGCCTCTTCGAGATCAGCGTGCCTTTCTCGATTCCGGAAGATTCGATCGCCTTCGAGGTCGAAGGCGAGAGTATGTGGCCGCGCTACGATTCGGGCGACGTCATCATCTGTTGGCGGCAAAGCGAGGACGCCGAGAGCGTAGTCGGCCGCGAGGCGGCGGTGCGCACGCGTGACGGGCGCCGCTATCTGAAACGCGTGCGGCGCGGCGCGACCGCCGGCACCTACGACCTCGAAAGCCACAACGCCGCGCCGATCCGCGGCGTGCAGATCGCCTGGGCGGCGGCGATCCAGGCGGTGGTCCGCGCCGACCAATGGGCGCGGATCGGACAGTCGGAGAAGCTGGTTGCCGTAAGGTAATATTACCTTTATATGGTAATATTACCTGCTATAACGGGATCCCAAGTTTGGGAGACCGCATGGCTCAGCTAGCCGAATTCGATGCCGCCGCGGCGATCGCCGCGCAGGCGCGCCGTACCGCCGCCCACATGTTGAAATGCCGGGCGCGCGATTATGCGCGCCGCCCGATGGCGCTCGAAGCGCTCTATCCGGGCCTCGCCGCCGCCAAGCCCGAAGCGCTGATCGCCGTCGCCGAACATCTCCTGGAAATCGAGCGTTTGAACCCACGCCGCTGGTTCGGCTTCGGCGGCGAAGTGAAAGCGCTCAACGCCAAAGCGGCATTGCTGCTGGGGAGAGCGATGCGGCGCGCGAAACGAAGGCCGAGCTAGAATGCGCTGAATTACGCGCGCGCATCCTGCTTACGCTGCAGGCGCACGACCACGTCCACCTTGGCGATCTCGTAGCCTTCCGGCGGCGCGAACTGGCCGGCGAACTTGCCGCCTACGATGTCCTGAATCTCGCCCGAGTCCTCGAAATAGAAATGGCAATGCTCGGTCGTGTTGGTGTCGAACACCGTCTTGCCGCCTTCGACCGTGAAGCTGCGCACCAGCCCTACCTCGGCGAAGAGGTTCAGCACGTTATAGACGGTGGCAAGCGACGCGAAGATGCGGGCACCGTGCGCCTCGGTGGCAAGCACGTCGGCGGTGACGTGCCGGTCGCCTTTGCTGAACAGTAGCTTCGCCAAGCCCAGCCGCTGCCGCGTGGCGCGCAGCCCGTAGCGCTCCAGCAACGGACGGATCTGCAGCGTCGAGATCGGCGTCATCGAGGTCTGCTCAAGATTCATGCGACGCGACCGCCTTTTTGAAGGAGCGCCAGAAATACCACAATTCACGCGCGGCGCAATCCATTCCGCCGCGCGCGCAAATATGTCGCGGCTTTCGAGAAGCAAGCGTGTCCCAAAGCACAAAACTCTGGAGTTGTTCGAATGTACGCGCTTATTCCGCGGCCTTCTTGAAGTCCGGGAACGTGCAGCGTTCGTCGTTGTCGCGGCGGAAGGCGATGACGTTCGAAACTTCGCCGAGCGGCAGTTTCAAGCTCTTCCAAACGTCGGTGAGCGCCTCGACGAGACGGGCGATATGCGCGTCGGTGTGCAGCGGCGAGGGCGTGATGCGCAGCCGCTCGGCGCCGCGCTCGACCGTCGGATAATTGATCGGCTGGATGTAGATGCCGTGGCGGTCGAGCAGCATGTCGGTTGCAAGCTTGCAGCGTGCCGCATCGCCGACCAGCACCGGAACGATATGCGAAGGATTCGGCATCACCGGCAGGCCGGCCGCCGAAAGCGCGTGTTTGGTGAGCAGCGCCTGGCGCTGATGCAAAGCGCGCAGATCGTCGCGATCTTTCAAGAGGCGCACGGCGGCGGCGGCGGCGGCGGCGATGGCCGGCGGCAGCGCGGTCGTGAAGATGAAGGGAGCGGCATACGAGCGCACCGCATCGATGATCGTCGCGTCCGCGGCGATATAACCGCCGAGCGCGCCGAAGCCCTTGGCGAGCGTTCCCTCGATCACGTCGATCCGTTCCATGACGCCGTCGCGCTCGGCGATGCCGCCGCCGCGCGGCCCGTAGAGCCCCACCGCGTGCACCTCGTCGAGATAGGTCATGGCGCCGTAGCGATCGGCGAGATCGGCGATCTTGCCGATCGGCGCGATGTCGCCGTGCATCGAATAGAGGCTCTCGAAGACGATGAGCTTCGGCTCCTCGCGCGGCGCCGCTTTCAACAGCGCTTCGAGATGGTCGAGATCGTTGTGGCGGAAGATTTGCTTCTTCGCACCGGAGCGCTTGATGCCTTCGATCATCGAATTGTGGTTGAAGGCGTCGGACAGAATGAGGCAATTGGGCAGCAGCGCGCCGATCGTGCCGATGGCGGCGAGATTGGAAATCCAACCGGAGGTGAAAACGAGCGCGCCGTCCTTGCCATGCAGATCGGCGAGTTCGGCTTCGAGCCTCACCACGGGATGATTGTTGCCGGCGATGTTGCGGGTGCCTCCCGCGCCGACGCCGTGCCGGTTCGCCGCCGCGCACATCGCGGCGATCACTTCCGGATTGAGCGCCATGCCGAGATAATCGTTCGAGCACCAAACGACGACGTCTTCGACCTGCCCGTTCGGAAGATGCCGCTTCGCGTAAGGATAGCGGGCCGGATCGCGTTCGATGTCGGCGAAGACGCGGTAGCGCCGCTCGGCCTGAAGACGATGCAAAGCATCTTCGAAATGTTTTCGGTAATCCATCCCGGTCCTCGACGCTGCGAGCCTGCTTAGAACTGATCTGCCGCGGAAGATGCTCTAGAAGTCTTTAAAACTAGAGCCTGCTCCGCCGGAAACCAGTCCCGCGCCCGTTCTCCCCTTTGGGGTTTTTGCCCAATTTAGAAGGGCTCGCAAGTGTCAGATGGTCTCAGGGCGGCGCGGCGTCTCTGCAATCGAGGCGATCGACGGTTAAGGTCGGCTTAAACCAGGGGTGCTTCGCCAACGCTATTGTGGCGGAGGCCCTCCCGAAATCACCCCATGGGCGCCTCGGCAGGAACATGGCGATCCAACCTCACGCGGGTGGCGTAGGGTGCAAATCCGCGTCCGGGTCGCGCAATACGGGCTCGGCTGTTCCGGCGGGGGATAGCCGTAGCCGTAAGGATAATCGTAACCGTAACCATAGCCGTAGGGCCAATACCCATAGGGGTAACCCCAACCCCAGCCGCCCCAACCCCAACCGCCCCAGCCGCCATACCAGCCGCCGTGCCAACCGCCGCCACCCCAGCCGCCGTGCCAACCGCCGCCACCCCAGCCACCCCCGCGAGCCCATGCCATATCCGCGCCCAGGATTCCTGAGGCACAGATTAAGGCTACGAGGATCTTCGCGATGCGCTGCATGATCGTTGCTCCAATTGTGACCCCGAAGACCTTTGCGCCGAATGTACGGGGGCGCACCTTGCGCCAGGTCAATTCTGCGGCATAGGCCTTTCTGGGCTATTTAGCCTACCTAGGGGTTCCTTTCGATGCGCATTCTCGTTACCGGCGCGGCCGGATTCATCGGCTTTCATTTGGCGCGCCGCTTGCTCGAACGCGGCGACGAGGTGGTCGGCATCGACGGATTTACGCCCTATTACGATCCCGCGCTGAAAGAAGCGCGCCAAAAAATTCTCGCGCGCAACAGCGGATATTCCGCGCAGCGTCTGTTGCTCGAAGATTTTGGTGCACTGCAACGAGCTTACGGCAACGGGTTCGACGTCGTCTATCATTTCGCCGCGCAAGCCGGCGTGCGCTACAGTCTCGAAGCGCCGCGCGCCTATATCGACGCCAATCTCATCGGCACTTACAACCTGCTCGAACTGCTGCGGCAAAATCCGCCGCGCCACGCGCTCATCGCTTCAACTTCGTCGGTCTACGGCGCCAACCCGCGGGTGCCGTTCTTCGAGACCGACCGTGCCGATCATCCGCTCAGCCTTTATGCAGCGACCAAGAAGGCGACTGAGGAGATGGCGCATTCCTATAGCCATCTCTTCCAGATTCCGGTGACGATGCTGCGCTTCTTCACCGTCTACGGTCCTTGGGGGCGCCCGGATATGGCGCTTTTCAAATTCGTCGCCGCGCTTTTCGCCGATCAGCCGATCGATCTCTACAATTACGGCAACATGCGCCGCGACTTCACGTTCGTCGACGATCTGATCGAGGCGGTACTGCGGCTGAGCAGCGTGGTTCCGCCGATGCCGGCCGACCAGCCCAGGTCGTTGCCCGACGACAGTCTCTCGCCGCAAGCCGCGTTCCGCGTCGTCAATATCGGGGCGGGAAAACCGACTGAGCTCGAGGACTTCGTCGCCGCGATCGAGACGGCCGTCGGGCGCAAGGCACGGCGCAATTTCATGCCGATGCAGCAAGGCGACGTGCCGGTCACGTTTGCGAACACCGATCTTTTGTTCCGGCTAACCGGCTATCGTCCTGCAACCGCGGTACGCGATGGCGTCCCCGCCTTCGTTGCCTGGTACCGGGAATATTTCGGCCTCTGACGACGTCTAAAGCAAGAGGAGGATCGCGCCGATCCTGCTCTTGCTCCAAATGGGAGGCGGCCGCTTCGGCCCTCGATCCTAAGCGCCGTTAGGGTTGGGTCGTGCCCGGCACCTCGTCGATGCCGCTGCGGCACTGGCAAGCCTGGCCGGCGACAGCCGGATGATCGAGCGGGCAGCTGGTCTCCGGAGTCTGGCAATAGGCGCCTTCGGCGTAGGTATCGTACGGATAGCCGTAGTCGTATGCATAATCCGGATAATCGTAGTCCCATCCGTAATCGTAATCGGGATAACCCCAGCCGTAGGCGTAATCCGGGCCCCAGCCGCCGTAGCCGCCGTACCCGCCTCCCTGCCATCCGCGCATGCCGCCACCGGAAAAATTCCCATGCACGCCACCGCCGCCCATTCCGCCGCCGCCGATCGCTGCGCCGTGCATAACGACCCGGGTAGCCCGGGGTGCGGAATAATTGGCCCCTTGCGCAAAGGCTGCGCTTCCTATCAGGAGGCACGCCGCGCAGGCCGTCGCCCGTAAGACACAATGTTGCATCGCCGTTCTCCAGATCGAATCCTGCGGCTTCCATGAACGCGACATAGCCGCAGCCATTACAGGAATTCGCGGTTCCGCCCGGCAAAGTCGCGAAGCGGCCGAAGGTTCCGCGCTCGCGCCTCCGCTATCAACGGTTGAATCCGGACGAAGGCGACGACGGTTTCGCGGCAAACGAGGGGTTCCACTTTCGGCGCGGCGCGCTATTCTGCTTGGGCATCGAGAGGAACGATGAACAAGATCTTTCGCAGTTTTCTTTCCAGCCTGATCGCCTTCGGATCGGTCGAAGTCGAAACGGCTTCCGGCGAACGATTCCGTCTGGGGGACGGCTCCGGCGACGGCGTCAAAATCCGCTTCACCGATCGAGCCGCGCAATGGGCGTTGCTGCGCAATCCCGCGCTGCGCTTCGGCGAACTCTACATGGACGGGCGCATTAAGCTCGAGCGCGGGACGATCTACGACGCGCTGGCAATCGCGGCGCGCAACGCCGACCGGTTTTCGCAATTCTCCTGGCTGCGCGCCTTCGAAAAGCTGCGCTCCACCTTGCGTCGGCTCGGCATGCACAACACGCGGTTGCGCGCCAGACGCAATGCCGCGCATCACTATGATCTCGACAGCCGGCTTTACGACCTCTTTCTCGATGCCGACCGGCAGTATTCCTGCGCTTACTTCGAAAATCCGTCGGTCGGCCTCGACGAGGCGCAACTCGCCAAAAAGCGCCACATCGCCGCGAAGCTGCTGATCGAGCCGGGCAACCGCGTGCTCGATATCGGCTGCGGCTGGGGCGGCATGGCGCTCTATCTCGCCCGCATCTGCGCGGCGAAGGTGACGGGCATCACGCTGTCGCGCGAGCAACTGGCGCTCGCCAACCAGCGCGCCGCGGACGCCGCGCAGTCGAACGCGGTCGATTTTCGTCTTCAGGACTATCGCGAGATCGACGAGCGGTTCGACCGAATCGTGTCGGTCGGCATGTTCGAGCACGTCGGGCTGCCCTATTACGATGTCTTCTTCCGGCAGATCGCAAAACTCCTCGCCGCCGACGGCGTTGCGCTCCTCCATACGATCGGTTCCGAACACCCGCCGCAGCCGACCGACCCATGGATTGCGAAATACATTTTCCCGGGCGGCTATATTCCCTCGCTCTCGGAAGTGCTGCCTGCCGTCGAAAGAGCCGGACTTTTCGTCACCGACGTCGAAGTGCTGCGGCTTCACTATGCCGAGACGCTGCGCCAGTGGCGCGAACGTTTCCTGGCGCGCCGCGAAGAGGCGGCGGCGTTCTATGACGAACGCTTCTGCCGGATGTGGGAATATTATCTGGCGGGCGCCGAGTGCGGGTTCCGATTCTTGGGACTAGTCGTGTTCCAAATTCAGCTCGCCAAGCGAGTCGATACAGTACCGCTCAGCCGCGACTACATCCTGCGCCGCGAAGCTGAACTGCGGCGCCGCGACACGGCGTCTCCGGGATTGCGCATCGCCGGCTAAATCGGGCCGCGGCCAGCTGTTCGCTACGAGCCAAGCGGCGGAAGGTGCGCGTATTTTTGCCTTGATCCGCGGCGAGCCACTCGCTACAAGCGGCCGCTCGGCGCCCACAGAAATCTTGTCAATTCTTGGTGAATTCGGGAGCTACGGTTACTTCGGCCGTTTTCTTTCCGTATCTGCGCGCAATTTCGCGATGCCGAACGGCGGAAGCAATTTTGCTGAACCATGCGCCTCCGCAAGCTCTTGCACCGATCGTGAATTAAATGCCGGAAACCGCTTCAGCCGCGAAGAAATACGGGATCGCAGTGATCGCCAACGATCGCGTGATCGATTGGCTGATGCCGTTTCTGGAGAGCTATCTTGCGACGAACGCCACGATCCCGCTCTATCTCATCCCCTACAACGATAACATCGCGCGCATGCGCCGCGTCGCGCAAGTCTTCGGAGTCGAAGTCGCCGAGCTCGACAGCGCCGGGCTCGACGCACTCGCCAGGCGTCTTTATCCTTTCAATCCCGGCCATCGTCACCGGCTGCGCAAGTTGCTGGCGCTGACATTGCCGCTCGACGAGGTCATCTATCTCGACGTCGACACGATCATGCTGCGCGATTTCAGCGATACGCTCGGCCACGTCGAATCCGGCAAGACGGATTTTCTGGTTGCCTGCTATTGCGACGACTATATCTACAACGCGAAGCACAAGAATTACGATTTTCTGCGCGGCGCCTTCTCGTTCAACGACGGCTTCTTCGTGACTTCGCGCAATAAGCTGTCGCTGCAGGATTTCTATGACGTCATCGCCAAGGACGAAAAGATCTTCCACACGGTACGTCAGCGCGGCGGGTTGTTTGCGCAACCGCTCACGAATTTCGTCGTACATCGACGCGGATTGAAGGTCTCCTCGTTGCCTGACTGCGTGCCGGGCGCCTCGGGCGAGAGCTTCTATAAGATCGAAAAGGTGATTTTCGCACCGGAAGGGCCGCTCGACGTCCGCGGCAACCGACTCTATTTTTGCCATTGGCCGGGCATCATCGGATTGCCGCGGCGGCGGATCTTCGACGGACTCTGGCACGATTATGCGCGTCAGGCCGCGACCCGCGTGAGGGCGTCTCTCTAACGGGGATTACACGGGGGCGCCGGCCTGCGCCCGCCTTACGTATTCGAGCACGTTGCCGATCTGTACGTTGGGCTGCGCGAGTTCCGGCGCCTTCAACGTCTCGACGAATGCATCGTATTGGGGATGATCGGGGCTGCCGATGAAAGCCTCAACATATTCCTCGCGGCTGAAAATGTCGCGCTGCCGGATCATGTTGAAGATCACCAAGTCGGCGGCGAATTCTTCGCCGAGCTTCACGAACGCCGGCATCTCCCGGAAATTCGAGGTCTGCACGACCATCGAGAATTCAAGCCTTCCGATTTCGCCGGAGGTGCGCAGCTCGCGAAGGAATGCGAGGTTCCTGCGCAGGCGCTCGAAGTCGCCGCCACGCCGAACCACGGCGTAGGTTGAAGCCTGCACGGCGTCGATGGAGATCTGCACGTAACGCACCCTGCCGCGCAGATTGAGTTCGTTCCAGGCGCGGCGGTCCAGGAGCTGGCCGTTGCTGATCAAATCCAATCTCAATCGCGGAAAATCGCCGCAGTTGAGCCGCTTGATCAAATTACGGAAATGCTTGCTGCCGAACGGATCGCCGGATCCGGTGATCATCGCCGACTTGGCCTCGCGCATCAGCGGAAGAAGCACGCGCTCGGAAAGTTCGTCCAATCGCTCTTGCTTGCGCGAATCGGCCATATACACGCTGCTCCTGCAGGACGGGCAGGAGAGATTGCAGGACTTGTCGTGCGACAAGACCAAGTGCCCGGGCAGTTTTGCCGGGTTTTTCCTGTATTGCTCGACGATCGCTCGCGACTCGGGCGCATCGCGCGACGGCAGCGCGCGGCCGGTAATCGCCGGGCAGTGAAGATGACTGCAGTACCGGAACGAACCGTCGAGGATCGACTCGCGGATGCGCTTCGCCGCGTCGCTGTTCCAAAGTCGCTCCGGCTCCGTATCGAGTCTCCCGATCGGCGTCGGCAGCCAGATCGGACAACACACGTAGGCCAAGCCGGTCGGCGTAGTTTCGATCATTTGGAACGGATTGGCGCAGAAGCGCGACTTCAAATAGTCCTTCGCGCTTTGATCGACCTGCTGCTCGCGACAGCGCTTCTGCCGACGTTTCAGCATGAACGTGTTGTCGATCCAGCCGCCGATCGCCTCGATCCGTTCGGCGCCGACCAACGCATGGAACTTCGGATGGGCCAAAAGCCGCAACAGGCGCTTGGGTAGGAGGCGGTCGACGAGGTCGACCAACAAAGCGCCAAGCCGCGCGGCATGTTCGGTTTCGGGCATCGGTCTCTTGCTTCAAAGAACTAAAAGCAACAGCGGGAAGTGGCGCAGGCGCCGATCTCGATAGGCTGTCAAAATCGCGTGAAAGCCTTGCCTTCCGTGGACCCATTGCATTGCATCGTCTGCTTGTCCTCCACGAGCGGTTCGACAAGCGCTCCGAGCGCGCGCCGGTACGCGAGCGGGCTGAACATCCGCTCATAGAGCCGGCGTGTATCGCTGTTAACCCGGTTCTCCAGGACCGTGGCGTTCGCCTTGATCTGCCGGATCGCCGCTGCAAAGCTCGGTGCATCGCCGGCGAGGCTGACGTTCGCCAATTTCGTCGGGTCTACGTCCATGCCCCGGAATGCAAGCGGCGTCGCGACCAATGGCGCGCCGCCGGAGAGCGCCTCGATCGTTTTGATCGATATGCCGAATCCCCCGGTGATTGGCAGCAGAACTGCGGCGGCGTCTGCGTAGGCCTTGTGCAAATCCCTAACGTAGCCCTTGAACATCGCGGCATGGGCCCGGAATAAACCCGGCGCGCGGCGGCGAAACTCCAGGTCGATGTTGCCGATGATCTCGATCGGCACATCCGGAATATGCGGCGTTACTTCGCTCAAAAACCACGAGATGCCGAGGAAGTTCGGGTAATTCGCGCT
The DNA here is from genome assembly GCA_030040215.1 of Methylovirgula sp. Classification (GTDB taxonomy): domain Bacteria; phylum Pseudomonadota; class Alphaproteobacteria; order Rhizobiales; family Beijerinckiaceae; genus Methylovirgula. The sequence continues at coordinate 12,402 of JASHUD010000229.1, read as the reverse complement.
CGCCACGATGATGATGTCGGAGCCGCCGCGGCCGACCGAAACCGGCTCGACGGCCGGAAAAATAAGGGCATGCCGCTTATGCGGCAGCAATTGATCGAAGGATGCCGCTTCCTCGGCGTTCAGGTGGATCAGCACATCCGCTGCATTCATGTTGGCGAGTTCGAGGCCGAGCATCGCCTCATACGTGGCGGCCGGCGGAAGCGTCCAAAAACCCGGTTGCCGCAAGACGTATTGGCGCGCTTGCAAATCGTGCGTGTCGAGCAGGATCGGGCAGCCCCGGTTGCCGCGCAGTTTCAGTGCCGCGCCCATACAGAAGAAATGGTTGCAGTGAATAAGGTCGATCTCCGGTAATTCCAGGAGTTCGATGGGCAGCGTGGCAAGCTTGATCGTTTCGACCAGCACCGTCGCGTAATCGCCGTGCAGCCAGTCCTTGAGAGAGCGCAGGAAAGCCCGCGCGAAGACCGCATTGCGCGGCATGCCGGCGAAGTAGCGCCGGTCGGCCTGCAGGTCTTGGCTGCCATCGAGATAGGCGGAATGAGCCCGCGATCCCCGGACATGCCCGGGAAAATCGGCGATCGCCAACGCCAGCAGTTTGGCCCCCAGAGTCCGGTATGCCTGCGCCTGCATGACGAAGACTTTGTGACTGCCGCAGGAATGCCAGGCCGGATGAATGAGGACGACGGTCTTCCCGTGCAACGGCGCGGCCGCATGCAACGGGTCAGCCGCCCCATCCGTGGAGGCTAGCCCGGCGCCAACATAATTCACGCTGCGATCACTCATCACGACGCGGGCTTCTCATTGTGTTTGCGCACCGCCGTAGCGATCACGCCGATCGGAATACGAAACCAGCACATCAGCAGAATCGTCAGCCTGGCGCCGAGCGCCGCGGCGACGCTTTCGTAGGATTCCGCCAGCCGCCGCGCCGTTCGCGAGCGCCGCTGCCAGCGCGGCAATCGCGAATCGCCATCACGCTGATCGATGCGGATGAGGAGCGCGGCATAGTGCAGTCGCAGCCAGCCGCTACGGCAGAACCGTTCTGCCTTGGCAATCAGATGGTCGATGAGCAGAAGCTGGCTCTTGTGGTTGCTGTCGCCGGCGCCGCCCGCCTCGAAAGCGATGAAATGGTTCAGTTGCGGCTGGCGCGAGTACACATTGCCCCCATGAATGCGATAGATGAACACCGGCTCATCGATAATTACGCTGCCGCAGAGCGCGCTGATCCCACATCCGAAGTACATGTCGGTGCCGGTCCGCAAATGTGCGAGCTCGGGATTGTCGGAGAACAGACGCAGCGCATCGCGCCGATAGCAAATTCCGGAGGTCGGCGACCAGACCCATTTGCTCGACAGTGGCGGGACGAAGTGGATCTTCTTGACCAGCGACTTGGCGGTCGAGGCCGGCGGCCAAGGCGGATCAAGGCGATGCCGATAGGGGCGAACGACGTTGCGTCGCAGACCCTTGCCGCTGCGCACGTAGCGATTGAGCTCCTCGCCGGTGCCCAAAACAATCTGGTCGCCGATTACCTGCAGCATATCGCCGGAGGTAAAACCTACGTGAACGCGCATGGAGAGATGCACGAAGACGTGCGTCTCGACGGCGTGGGCGAGCAACACGTCATCGGCGTCCATGAAGATCACATAGGCGCCGGAGGCGGCCGCCAACCCGTCGAGCGAAGCCGGAGTCTGGCCGTCGTTGCTGGAGCGCCGAACGAGGATCGCCTGCGGATAGCGAGCGGCGATCCCGGCAAGTACCATGGGCGTCTCGTCGCTCGAGCCATTGTCGACGATGATACATTCGAGCTGCGGATAGGTCTGCTGAAAGACGCTGTCCACGGCCTGATCGAGAAAACGGCCGTAGTTATAGTTGACGATGACGACGCTGACCAAAGGCAGTCGAAAGGCTCGGTCCAGCGCGATCGCCCGACTCGCAAAACTGTCCTTCGAATCCGAGATGTTCACGGCGCGTCCCCCGGCGCCGGCCGGCGGCCGGCGGCTTGGCGTAGAATTGCGCGGTGCGCGGCGCCTTGAACAAGCGAGCGGCTGGGCGGCGCGGCGCGGTCCTCGTGCGACAAAATTAGCTTGAAATTAGCCGCCATCTTGCCACCCCATGCAGAATTCAAACCCTTGCTTGATCCAAATCTCGGCGTTGCTATAACGAAATAGATATGCAGACGTCATCGAGCCTTGCGGGGCAAACCACCCCTTGGGGGATTGCATAGATCTCTCAGCTTGGTGCAGCATATCCGTCTTTGCAGGTCAGGTCGAGAATTGTCCGTGCCCTGCCACTCAAGAATCGTGGCATCCTGAATAGCGTGTCAAGTTCTTGTTCTGCCAGGATCGGACGCGGCGGCCAACGGCCGAAGGGTGACGGCTAAGTATGACGATACCCCGTCTTCTCTACCTTTACCTCGCCCGGCGAATCCTGTTCACGGCGCTGCTGATCGAAACGGGCCTGTGCGTGCCCGTCGTGATGACCTCGCTCTTTCATTATCTGCCGACGGCGGCCTTGCGCAGCGGCCTTCTACTGCCGGCCATCCTCGGCACGTTGCCGACCGTAGTCTATATCGCCCTGCCGATGGCGATCGGGATCGCGGTGGCGCTCGAATTCTCGCGCATGGCGGCGGACGGAATGATCGCTGTTCTTTATTCGCTGCGCCTCTCGGTCATGTCGATCTGTCTGCCTGCGGCGGTTGTCGCCACCGTGGCGGTCGGCTTCGGCTATTGGATTTCCTGCTATGTCGCGCCAGCTTACGTGGGCGAGATGCACGACGTGATTTACGTCATCCGCAATTCGCTCAATCACCGTCTGCTCGAGCCGGGGCGGTTCTATACGTTCGATAACGGTACGCGAACGCTCTATTTCCAACGCTGGCGATCGCCCGACGTCGTCAGCAACATGTTCATCCACCAGTTCAACACCGAAAAGAACGAGGAAGAGATCATCACGGCGCGGCAAACCGAGTTCCGCCGCAACGCGCACGGAGTGCTGCTCGTCATGAGCCACGGATCGTTCCAGAGCCGTCCCATCGGCTCGACGCAAATGCGCACGGCCATTTTCGGCGAATATGTCATCGAACTCGATATGCAGGGCACCAACGGCATGCCGAAGCGCAATTGGGTGGGTGTATTCGAACTACCCCTGCGAAAATTTTTGGAAGCCGCACCGGGACCGAACGCGGCGCGTTATCTGATCGTCGACTGGATGAGCGAGGCGGCAAAGAGATTTACCATTCCGATCCTTGCCCTGGCGCATGCGTTGCTGGCGATGGGCCTGGTGCTTACCCTCGCGAATGCCACCGGACGCAACGCGACGACGATTGCGGCACTCGTCGTCATTCCTCTCGTGCACATCGGCATTCTGATCGGCACGGAGAGCCTGGTGCGCCGCAACCCTCAACTCGTGGTTCTCATTGCCATGGCGGTCGCCGTGGAATTCCTGGTGGCGTTCATTCTTATCGCGCGCCAACAAGCGAATTTCCCGGCCATTCCGGCGCGCGAAACGGGATCGCCCGTCCGCCCCGCTTCGTAGCACTCGTGCGGCGATCGCCTTCAGACCGAAATTGGCACCCGGGTAACGTTAAGCGGAATATTGAAGGCGCGCCGGTAAGCGGCTGTCACTTCGGAGGGGCGCCCGCAAGCGGCAATTCTGCCGTCCTCGATCCACAGAATCTGATCGCAGAGCGTCTCGAGCGTCTTCAAATCGTGCGAGACGACAAGAATGGTGCCCCGCGAAGCGAAACGCCGGATGTAGTCGTCGCACTTTTGGGTGAACGTCGCGTCGCCGACCGCGAGCGCTTCGTCGACGATCAGGATTTCGGCGTCGGCGTGCGCGCAGATTGCGAAAGCGAGCCGCGCGGTCATGCCGCTCGAATACATTTTCAAAGGTTGCGTGAAGAACTCGCCGATATCGGCGAACGCGGCGATCGAATCGAGCCGTTTCAAGATGTCGGCGCGCCGTAGGCCGAGAATGGCGCCGCCGATCATTACGTTCTCGCGTCCGGTGAGTTCCGGATCGAAACCGGCGCCGAGCGCGAGGATCGGCGCGACGCGACCGGATACCTCGATGCTTCCGTAGGTCGGATTGCTGATCCCGCAGATAAGCTGAAGAAGCGTCGTCTTGCCGGTGCCGTTGCGGCCGATAATTCCCCAGCACTCGCCGCGGCGAACGTCGAAGCTGATATCCCGCAACACCCAATGCGGGTGATAGAATTGCTTCCACCGTCCAAACAGCGTCTGCATCAACTGGTCGTTGCGATGCATGTAGAGCTGGAACGACTTGCCGACGCTCCGACAGCTGATCGCCAGGTCAGATGACATCGACGAACACGTTCTTGTAGCGCATGAAGAAGCGATAACTGGCGCGGAAGATGAGGAGAGAGACAAGGACGGTACCTATGTAAAGGATGGGATTGGGCAGGATGTCATAAAGCACGACGTCGCGCACCATCTCGACGTAGTTGCCGATGATATTGCACCTTAGGAAAATGCGCATCCCCTTCGGCGCATCGCTGACCGAATAGAAGATCGGCGTTGCAAACATGAATACCGGCACGATCGAGGCCATCAGATGCGTCACGTCGCGGGTGAACGATCCAAGGGCCATGAGGAACCAGCTCACGCCGAGCAGGAAAAGAACAAACGGAAGGACCACGAACGGAAGGAGAAAAAACGTCAGCGGCAGCCAATGCGTCAATATAAGCTCGAAGGCGAGCAGCACGCCGAAACTGATCCCGGCGTAGACTATGGCACGGATGGTCGCCGTCCAGGCGAGCGTCTCGCTTGGGAAGATCGACTTTTTGATGAAGTTTGCGTTTTCGTGCAAAAGCGCCGGAGCGCGATAGGCGACTTCGCTGAACAGATTGAAAACGATCAGCCCTACGAAAATCGTCAGCGAATAATTGCTGATGCCGCGTGCGGATGCCGACGTGCGAATGCCGATCGCGCTGGAGAACACGAAGGTGTAGATCGTCAGCATCAGAAGCGGCCCGAAGATCGCCCAGAGCCAGCCGAGGATCGAGCCGCGAAACCGTGCCGCCAGTTCGCGCCGCACGACGGCGCGGATCAGTTCGCGAAAATGCCAAGCCCTTTGCAGAGGCGTGAGCACCGTCATCCGCAATTCCGGGCTTACGGGATGCATTTCGCCGACAGCCAGCACCAATTTCCCCCTTCTAAGTCGCGGAAAGTCAATAAGTTAGAATGGTTCGGGCGAGCAAATCACAATCTATGTCAATAGATTGCAAGAGACCGCGCGGTGTAGCCGGTTTACCGGAACCTAGTCAACGCGTCTTCTTCGCAACGGCAAGTGCTTGATCCGCTTAAGGCGGCCGCCCGCCAACATGCGGCGCCGATTGCAGCGGATGCAGATGGCGCGCCGTCGCAGCGACCTCGCTCTCGCAGGCAAGCAGCGCCGTGCGCGCTTCCTCCGCGCTGACGGGCTGGAAACGGCAGGTCTCTCCCGGCCGTAACTGCGCGAGCCGGCCGATATCGGCGCGGACGACGTGGGCGAGCTTGGGATAGCCGCCGGTCGGCGGATGGTCAGCCATGAGGATCAAGGGTTTCTTGTCGCCGGCAATCTGAACGGCGCCGAGCGCGACGCCGTCGGAAACGATGTTAAAGCCGCGCGCGTGGGCAATTTCCGGTCCGTCAAGCCGATATGCCATACGGTCGCCCGCCGTCAGCCTAAATTCGGCGCCGAAGAAAGCGTTGAGCGCCGCCGCGCTGAAATAATCGTCCTGCGGGCCGAGAACGACGCGCAACGGCGCGGAATCGCGGTTAAGCCAAGGGGCCGCGATCCGCGCCTCGCCGAATGGCCATCCGCTTGCCGACAACGGCAATAGATCGCCGTCCCGCAACATTCGTCCGTCGATGCCGCCGATGCCGGAGCGCGTGTGGGTGGCGCGGCTGCCGAGCGCAACCGGCGTAGCGAAGCCGCCGGAGACGGCGAAATAAGCGAAAACTCCGCGCGTACCGGGACTCGCCGCCAATTTCTCACCGGGGCGCAAGATCAGACGCGCCGCGGAACCGACTTCGCGCCCGTCGCGTCGCCAGGAAAAGTCGCCGCCGCAAAATGCGACGCCGACCGGTGTCGTCGTCTCGCAGAAGACCTCGATCCCGCCGACGCTGACTTCCACCGCCGCGGCCCGCTCGGCATGGTTACCGAGGGCGAGATTGGCGGTGCGGAAAGCACGCCAATCCATCGGGCCGGCCGGCGTTACGCCGTAGCGGCGCTGGCCGTAACGCCCTCCGTCCTGAATTGTCGCACCGAATCCGGCGCGCAGAATCCGCAGAGCGCCCGCCATCTCACGCTTTCCGCCGCACCACGGGCCGGCCTTGCGCGGCGGCTTGCTGCAAAGTCGCAAACTGTGCCGCGTCGATGGGCTCAAATTGTACCGTGTCGCCGATCTCGATCGACGCGGGCGGATTCTGTTTCCAGTCGAAGATGACAGCCGGCGTGCAGCCGAGATTGTACCAGCCGGTCGGCATCGGCGTGCTGGCGATGAGCGCCTGGCCGCCGGCGATCAGCATCGCGCCTGCCGGCACGGACGGGCGCGGCGTCGGCCGGCGCGAGATCGCAAGTTCCGCCGGCAGGCCGCCCAAGAACACATAGCCCGGCGCGAATCCGTACATATAGACGCGGTAGGTCGCCCCCGCATGCAGCTCGGCGACACGCCGCGCGGAAAGACCGATCGCTGTCGCGACTTCGCTAAGATCCTCGGCATACGGCGGCTCGTAGCAGACCGGGATCAGCCACTGGCGCGGCAACCGTTCCTCGCTCGGCGCCGCGACTTCGAGGCTTTGGATACGTTCGACCAAAGCGGCGCTCGAGAGTAGCCGCGGATCGAAATGCACCGTCAGCGAGCGATAGGTGGGCACGGTCTCGAGGACACCGGCAACCGGGTTTGCGGCGAGCGCGCGATCCAAGGCGCGCACCTGATCATTCAGCGCCGGATCGATGCGTTCTCCGAATTCGACGACGAGCGCCGATTCGCCTGCCGGTAGAAAGCGGGTTTCGCGATACATGGCTCCTTGCCATCAGTTCGGAAACCAATTGGCGTAAACGCCGAAGAGCAGAAAGACGCCGAGCAGAAAACGGTAGACCACGAACGGCCAAGCGGAAAATCGCTCGAGGATGCGCAGCAGGCCCCAAATCGCCACGAACGAGGAGAGCGAAGCGACGATAAGCCCGAAGACCAGCACCGACCAGCCGTGCGTGCCGAGATGCGCTTTGTGCAGCTCGTAGAGCTCCTTGAAACCCGCCGCGGCAATGGCCGGAATCCCGAGCAGAAAGGAAAATCGCGCCGCGTCGGGCCGCGTCAGGTCGCGAAACAGTGCCGCCGTCAAGGTCGAGCCGGAGCGCGACACGCCGGGGATCAAAGCGCCCGCCTGCGCGAGGCCGACGACGAGCGCGTCCTTGAGGTTGATGTGGTCGAATGTGCGTTTGTGGCGCGAATAGATTTCGGCGAGCGCCAGAAGCGCCGCCATCACGATGCAGGAAATGCCGATCACGTCGAGCGTCCGCAGCGGCGAATTGCAGGTGTTGAGGACCGGCGCGAGCAGTGCGCCGAAAATGACGATCGGCAGCGTCGCAATCAGGATCCAGATGCTGAAGCGCAGGTGCCAATCGCCGAAATCGCGCCGTCCTATCGCCGCGAGCGAGCCGAACAATAAGCCTTCGACGTCGGTCCAGAAATAGCCGACGACGGCAACAAGCGCCGCGACCTGCATCGAAGCCGAGAATGCCGAGCCCGGATCCTGCCATCCGAGCAAAGCCGGGACGACCCGCATATGGGCGGTGGACGAGATCGGCAGCAGCTCGGTGATGCCCTGGACGATGCCGAGAAATCCGACCTTGGCATAGCCCAGCGCGACAAATCCGACATCGAGACCGCGTGTGCAGGCGTCCGCCATGTCCGGTCCTGTTCTCGGGGAATCACGCGATCCCCCGGTGTTTTTCTCAGACTAAAGCGGCAAGATCAACGGCCCGTCTCGACAAGGCCGCGGCGCTCATGTAAGAGCGCGCACAATTCAAAACAGCGTCCCGAAACGCTCGCCGTGGCCCAGGGCCAAGGCGAAACGGCAGGAATTCCAACATGAACGTCATCGAAGAGCTGGAGCGCGCCCAGGCCGCCAAACTCGCCAGTTTGCGCGAGATCCCCGAATTCCAGCCGGGCGATACCCTCATCGTCAACGTCAAGGTGAAGGAAGGCGAGCGCATCCGCGTTCAGGCCTATGAAGGGGTCTGCATCGCGCGCAGCGGCGGCGGAATCAACGAGAGTTTCACGGTCCGCAAGATTTCTTACGGAGAGGGGGTCGAGCGCGTCTTTCCGCTCTATGCTCCGATGATCGATTCGATCAAGGTGGTGCGGCACGGCAAGGTACGGCGCGCCAAGCTCTATTATCTGCGCGACCGGCGCGGCAAGTCGGCGCGCATCGCCGAGAAAATGGAGTCGCAGGCGCCGACGCCGGGCGCAGAGCTCGCCGCCGCGCCGGAGCGGGCACCCATCGAGACGCCGGCCATGCCGCAGCCCACCGTCAAACCGAAGCGCAAGGAGCCGGAAGCGGCGCCAGCCGAGAAATCCGCCAAACCGGCGGCGCCCGCCAAAACTGCCAAGGAGAAGAAGCCCGCCAAAGAAGAACCGGGCAAGAAAGCGGCGAAACCGGCCAAGGAAGCGGCTCTCCAGAAGGAAGCCAAACCTGCCAAGGAAGCCGCCAAGAAAGAGACCAAGCCGGCCAAGAACAAGAAGTAGGCCGCAAGCGCGGGCCTAGCCGAGCGGCGCGTTCAAAATCCAGCGGTGTCCAAACGGGTCGCGAAACGTCGCAAGCCGCGTGCCCCAGAAGGAATTGGTCGGGTTCGTCTCGCCTTTGCCGCCGAGATTGATCGCCCGTTCGAATGTCGCATCGACCTGCGCTGCCTCCGCAAACTCGAGGCTGACGGAGACGGTTACCGGCTCGCCCGGAATGGGAATGCGCGTGTTGCCGAATTCGGGAAAGGCATCGGCCAACATCAACGAGCCGCCGTTAATGATGAGCTCGCAATGCATGATCCGCATCCCGTCGAGCGCCGGCATCAGGGCTTGCTGCTTGGCGTCGAAGACCGCGGTATAAAAGGCGATGGCGGCCATGGCTGGCGATACGGTAAGATAGGGCGAGACGGGCGGACGCATGCACTTCTCCGTGGATCGCAAAAAGTCGCGCGACGCCTTATATCCGAGGCGACACACATTGTTGGGAGTTTCCGCCTAATTTTGTTCGGGTAAATTGACCGAGTTCGACATGGCCAAGCTTCGCACCCTCTACGACAAGATTTTCGACGACCACGTGGTGGATCGGCAGGAGGACGGCACCTGCCTGATCTACATCGACCGGCATTTGGTGCACGAAGTGACGAGCCCGCAGGCTTTCGAAGGCCTGCGCCTCGCCGGACGCAAGGTGCGCGCACCCGAGCGCACGCTGGCGGTCGTCGATCATAACGTGCCGACGACAGACCGCTCGCAAGGCATCAGCGATCCGGAAAGCCGCGTGCAGGTCGAGCAGCTCGCCGCCAACGCGCGCGACTTCGGCATCGATTATTTTCACGCCCGGGATCGCCGCCAAGGCATCGTCCACATCATCGGTCCCGAACAGGGCTTCACGTTGCCGGGCACGACCATCGTCTGCGGCGACAGCCACACCTCCACCCACGGCGCCTTCGGCGCGCTCGCGCATGGTATCGGGACCTCGGAAGTCGAGCACGTGCTCGCAACGCAGACGCTGATCCAAACCAAAGCCAAGAACATGCGCATCGTCGTCGACGGCAAGCCCGGCGAAGGCGTATTCGCGAAAGACATCGTGCTTGCCATCATCGGCGAGATCGGCACGGCGGGCGGCACCGGCCACGTCGTCGAATATGCCGGCGAAGCAATTCGCGGCCTGTCGATGGAAGGCCGCATGACGGTCTGCAATATGTCGATCGAAGCGGGGGCACGCGCCGGACTTATCGCGCCCGACGAGAAGACCTACGAATTTTTGAAGGACCGCCCGCGCACGCCGAAAGGCGCCGCCTGGGACGCGGCGCGGCGTCATTGGGATACGCTGCACTCGGAAGACGGCGCCGAATTCGACAAAGAGATCCGCCTCAATGCCGCCAATCTGCCGCCGCTCGTCACCTGGGGAACGAGTCCCGAGGATGTCGTAGCGGTGACGGCTTACGTTCCCACCCCGGATGCGGCGGCGAACGAAGCCAAACGCGCTTCGATCCGCCGGGCGCTCGAATATATGGGGCTTTGCGGCGGCGAGAAGATCACCGATCTCGAGATCGACCGCGTGTTTATTGGCTCGTGCACCAACGGCCGCATCGAGGACCTGCGCATCGCTGCCAAGATGGTACAAGGCAGGAAGGTCTCGGCGCGCGTCAATGCCATGGTCGTGCCGGGATCCGGGCTCGTGAAGGCGCAGGCGGAAGCCGAAGGGCTCGACGAGATCTTCAAAGCGGCGGGGTTCGAATGGCGCGAGCCCGGCTGCTCGATGTGCCTTGCCATGAACCCCGACAAGCTCGCCCCGGGCGAGCGCTGCGCTTCGACCTCGAACCGCAATTTCGAGGGCCGGCAAGGCTATAAAGGCCGCACCCATCTGGTCTCGCCGGCCATGGCGGCGGCGGCGGCCATAGCCGGCCGCTTCGTCGACATCCGCACGTGGCATTGACCGAAGAGTCAGCAGGAGCGGTCGTAGTGATAGCCTGAAGGGGTGACCGTGCCACTGTAATGACAGCCGCCCGCCATCCCTTCGAAGGCATACCGATCCGGACCGAGCTTCCAGGTCTTGCGCCAATCCTTACCGGCGGCAACGCCGCTCGCATCGGGCTTGTCATTCGACGATGTCTGAGCCAGGGCCGCACCGGCCATGACGGACGCCACCGCGATCAGGATTATGCGCATGGTTCTTCCCCAACGCGAGCTTTGCGCAGTTTGGACCATGCCGCAACTCTAATCGGGCGGTAATGGAATGCCGACCGTAGCCGCGTCGCGTCGTCTTGGCGCCGCGCGGGGTTGCAGCGCCGCCGACAATCTTATAGGTCAACCGCTCCGATCCGCTGGGAAGGCCGGGTTTGCGGGCGTGGCGGAACTGGTAGACGCGCCGGACTCAAAATCCGGTTCCCTTCAAAGGAGTGTCGGTTCGACTCCGACCGCCCGCACCAGAAGCAAGATCTTCTCTGGGCCCGTAATCAGAAACTAGAGTTGGGAGTAGACGATGCGTAATTCACCTTGGTTGGCGATTGTTCTCTGGGGCGGAGCCGTCGGCATTTTCGGACTGCCCGACGCGAACGCCTACGCCGACGATGCCGCATGCAAGAGCATCGCGGATGCCATGATGGCCAATACGCAGACGCCCTACCATAGCGTCGGCACGATCAGCATGGACATGTCGGGCGGAGCAACGAACGCGAGCAACCCTCCCAAATCGTTGAGTAGCGAGACGATTTTCACCGGCACCGATATTTTCGTGAAGCTTCCCTCCGGGCAGTGGCAGAATGTTCATGCGCCGCTCGACGAAGTGAAGGCTCGCGTGCGCGCCAGCGCCGACAGTTTCAAGGATTGCCAACGCCTCGCCGACGAAACCGCGGACGGCAAGAGTCTTGCGGTTTACACGGGAACCGCGAAGACCCCCAACGTCGTCGTGACCACGAAAGTCTGGGTCGCACCGGATCGCGGCGTTCTCGTGCGCTCCGAGACGGATATGAAAGGCATGCCGCAGCCCGACGGGCAGATCCGCCATCAGCACCTGACGATGCGCTACGATTATAACGACATCAAAGCGCCGCCGGTCGGCCAGTAAAAACGCAAAGCGACGGATTTGCTGCGATCGCGGCAGACTCGCTTGCCTAGCTTTTTTCCGGCCCCGCGGAACTCTCCCATTTCCGCGCCGCCGTCTCGTCCTCTTCGCGCGCCGCGACCCAATCGCCGGGACGCCCGTCTTTGCGGCGCGCTTTCTTCCAGAAGGGCGCCGCGGTTTTGAGATAGTCTATGAGAAACTTCGCGGCGGCGAACGCGGCGGCGCGGTGCTTGGCGGCGGTGGCGACGAGCACGATCGGCTCGCCGGGACGGATTTCGCCGTGGCGGTGGATGACGAGCAGCGCTTCGAGCGACCAGCGCCGGCATGCCTCTTGTGCGACGCGCTCGATCTCCGCTTCCGCCATGCCCGGATAATGTTCGATCTCGAGCGCCGCGAGCGCGCCATCCTCGTCGCGGCAGAGACCGGTGAAGGTGACGAGCGCGCCGATGTCGCCGCCTCCCGCCGTAAGCTGCGCGACTTCGGCCGCGGCGTCGAATGTCGCCTTCTGCAGCCGGACGATCTTGCGCATCCCTAGCCTCCCGTCATCGGCGGGAAAAAGGCGATCTCCTTCGCCGACGCGATCGGCTGTCCGGGC
>JASHUD010000031.1 GCA_030040215.1 Methylovirgula sp. | reverse complement strand
AAAACCTGTTTCACGCTCTTATAGATCGAGCGGATGATCGGCATCCGCCCGAGGATTGCTTCGCCGAGCGCGATCAGGCTGCGGCCGGCGAGGTTGGCGGCGAGGAACCCGAGCAGCGTCAGGCCGAGAAAAGCGATGATCACGCCGAAGCCGGGCAGCGGGAAAGGCAGATATGTGTCCGGCCAAAAGCTCGCCGGTACGAGCTTCTTCACCCATCCGTCGATCGTATCGACGAACCACCAGACGATATAAACCGTGATGGCAAGCGGTCCTGCGACCACGATTCCGGTCAAGAACCAGTTGCGAATGCGTGCGCCGATACTCGTTCCGCGCGAAACGCGGCCCGGATCGTCCTGCGGCGGTTCAACAAAGAATTGCGTCATGGTTCGACTCGAGCTTCAAAACCTCTTAGCAGGACAAGAGAATTCACGGCGAAAAAACAAACTACCTTGGCGCGTGCTGGAGGCGTATGCGGATGGCCGCTACTTTAGTCTACAATTTTCATCAACTATGCACTCGGGGAAACTGCGAGAAAAAAGATACCATCTGCTGCCGATTTTACAGGCAACATTCTCCAACACGCGTGACATTGCGTCACGTCTAAGCTAAAAACCCTACGCCATCCGAAAGGCCGTTCTGGACCTCCGGCATGCGCACTGTCCAAGTCGTGGGAGGAACCCTTCGCCTCGAGAGCTGGCAGAGCCGCCCCTTTCCTGAAATGGAAAGTGCCCGAGGGAAGGTCTAGGACGAGGGAGTGAGAAGGCGAGGCGGGATCCGTCTCGCCTTTTCCTTGCGATGCGACCCCCGATTCCAAGTGAATCTTCAGCCGTCACGCATTCCCGCGCGCTTTTGCTAGCCTGGCTTCATGCTCTTTCGCCTTCCGCCCAAGCGTTTTTCGTCGCGGCACAAAATTCGGCGAGTTTGCCGGCTGCGATCGCCGCGCGCAGCCCCGCCATCAGGTCCTGATAATAGGCGAGGTTGATCGCGGTAAGCGCCGTCATGGCGAGGATTTCGCCGGCTTTGACGAGATGGTGGAGATAAGCGCGCGAAAACACGCGCGCCGCTTCGCACGACGACTGCGCATCGATGGGCCGCGGATCGGCGGCGTGTTTGGCGTTGCGCAGATTGATGCGGCCGTGGCGGCTATAGACGAGCCCATGGCGGCCGGCGCGCGTCGGCAGCACGCAGTCGAACATGTCCATGCCGCGGCGGACGGATTCGAGGAGATCGTCTGGCGTTCCCACCCCCATGAGGTAGCGCGGCGCCGCGTCGGGAAGATGCTCGAGGCTTACCTCGATCATCGCCAACATAGTCGCCTGCGGTTCGCCGACCGCGAGCCCACCGAGCGCATAGCCGTCGAAGCCGATCGCAACGAGCCCCGCGGCGCTCGCGGCGCGCAAATGCGGGCTTTCGCCCCCCTGGACGATGCCGAACAGCGCTTGGCCCGGCGCGTCGCCAAAGGCAAGCTTGCTGCGCTCCGCCCAGCGCAGCGAGAGCCGCATGGCGCGCTCGACTTCTGCCTCGCGCGCCGGCAGCCGCACGCATTCGTCGAGTTGCATCTGGATATCCGAGCCCAACAGGCGCTGGATCTCCATGGCGCGCTCGGGCGAAAGATGTTGGCGCGCACCGTCGATATGCGACTGGAAGGTAACGCCGGCCTCGTCCACCTTGCGCAGCTTCGCCAACGACATCACCTGGAACCCGCCGGAGTCGGTGAGGATCGGCCACGGCCAATTCATGAAACGATGCAAGCCGCCGAGCTCGGCGATGCGTTCGGCGCCGGGCCGCAGCATCAGGTGGTAGCAATTCGCTAAGATGATGTCGGCGCCGAGCGCGCGCACGCCGTCCGGATACATGGCTTTGACGGTCGCGGCCGTGCCGACCGGCATGAACGCCGGCGTGCGGATGCTCCCACGCGGCGTCGAAATCGCGCCCGTGCGCGCCGCGCCATCGCGATGCTGGACTTCGAATGCGAAGGACAAGTCATTCTCCGGGGAAGAGCAGACAGGCGTCGCCATAGGAATAGAAACGATACTCCGCATCGATGGCATGCCGATAGGCGGCTTGCATCGTCTCGAGTCCGCAGAAGGCCGCGACCAGCATGAACAACGTCGAACGCGGCAGGTGAAAATTGGTGAGCAGCACGTCGACGGCCTTGAATCGATACCCGGGCGCGATGAACAGCGCCGTTTCGCCGCGAAAGGCGGCGACCGTTCCGTTCTCCCGCGCCGCCGATTCGAGGAGCCGTAGCGGGGTCGTGCCGACCGCGACGATGCGGCGACCTGCGGCGCGCGCCTGATTGATGCGCCCCGCCGCGGGCGCGTCGATCTCGCCCCATTCGGCGTGCATGCGATGCGCCTGCGTTTCCTTAACTTTCACCGGCAGGAATGTTCCAGGTCCGACATGCAGCGTGATGCGCACGATCTCGATGCCGCGGGCGCCGAGCGCCGCGACAAGCTCAGGCGTGAAATGCAAGCTGGCGGTCGGCGCCGCGACCGCCCCGCGACGATGCGCAAAGAGGCTTTGGTAATCGCTCACGTCGCGTCCGTCGGGGGCGCGCTTTGCGGCGATGTAGGGCGGCAACGGCATCTGCCCGAAGGCATTGATGGCCGCATCGAGTTTCT
>JASHUD010000228.1 GCA_030040215.1 Methylovirgula sp. | reverse complement strand
TCTCGCCGCGCCGCATCGTAATGCCGATCGCGCCCTGTCCGACGGCGGGGACGAATTCGTCGCAATCAAGCACTTTCGTTGCCTTGTGCGCGAGGCCCAGCCGTTTCAATCCGGCGAGCGCCAGAATCGTTGCGTCGATTTCGCCGCGCGCCAGCTTGGCAAGACGCGTTTCGATGTTGCCGCGCAGCAGCGTGAGCCTGAGGTCCGGGCGCAACCGTTTCAGCAGCGCGCCACGCCGTAGCGACGCGGTGCCGACCACGCCGCCTTCGGCGAGAGAACGTGGGTCGGGCGCCTTCGCCGAAATCCACACGTCGCGCGCGTCTTCGCGCGGCAAATAGCCGGCAATCTCGATTCCCGCCGGAAGAACCGTCGGCAAGTCCTTCGCGGAATGCACGGCGATATCGATTTCGCCGCGCTCCAGCGCGATATCGAGCTCTTTGGTGAAGAGGCCTTTGCCGCCCGCTTCGCTCAAGGGGCGATCTTGAATGAGGTCGCCGCTGGTCTTGACGCGGACAAGCTCGAAGGCGCCGGCGGCATGAACCACGGCGAGGCGCCCCTTGACGGTCTCGGCTTGCGCCAGCGCCAATGGGCTGCCGCGCGTCCCAATCCGCAGCCGCGGGCTCGTTCCGGTCGGTGAATAGAAAGAGGGAATTGCTGATTTCCTTGTGGTTTCTGCCGCATCCCGCTTTACAATGGGTCCTGCGCCCAGATCGCGCTCCGCGCCGAGCGTTGCCGATATGCCTAACTAGAGCTGGCGCCGCAGGCAAATCTTTGCTGCGCATATTTATGGAATGGCTGGCCCATGCGCGTGCTTGGCATCGAAACGACCTGCGACGAAACGGCGGCGGCGATCGTCCGGCGGAAACCGGAGGGCGGCGGCGAGGTTCTCGCCGACGAGGTGATGAGCCAGATCGCCGAACATCAGGCCTACGGCGGCGTCGTGCCGGAACTCGCGGCGCGCGCCCATATCGAAGTGATCGACCGGCTGATCGTTCGCGCCCTCGAAGCCGCGGGGTGCGGGCTCGCCGATGTTGATGGCATCGCGGCGGCGGCTGGGCCGGGACTCATCGGCGGCGTCGTCATCGGGCTCACCACCGCGAAAGCCCTGGCGCTGGCGGCACGCAAGCCGTTCATCGCCGTCAACCATCTCGAAGCGCATGCGCTGACGGCGCGGCTCTCGGGCGGCCTCGATTTTCCCTATCTTCTGCTTTTGGTGTCGGGCGGCCATACGCAACTCGTGGCGGTCAAAGCCGTCGGCGATTATCTGCGGCTCGGCGCAACCGTCGACGATGCGGTCGGCGAAGCCTTCGACAAAGTCGCAAAAATGCTCGGTCTCGGGTATCCGGGCGGCCCATTCGTCGAGCGCGAAGCGTTGAAAGGCAATGCGGCGCGTTTCGATCTGCCGCGCCCCATGCTCGGTCGTGAAAAGCCCGATTTCTCATTCTCCGGGCTGAAGACCGCGGTGCGGCTCGAATCCGAGCGGATCGCGCCGCTGACTTCCGCCGATGTCGCCGATCTCTGCGCGTCGTTCCAAGCCGCGGTCATCGATACGCTTGCCGATCGGCTGCGCGCCGGGTTGCGGGTCTTCGCCGACCGGCTCGGGCCGTGCCAGACGATGGTGGTCGCCGGCGGCGTCGCCGCAAATAATGCGATCCGTCGTGCGCTGATGCGCTTCAGTGGCGAGGCGGGATTGCGGCTCGTCGTGCCGCCGATCCCGCTGTGTACCGACAACGGCGCCATGATCGCCTGGGCGGGGATCGAGCGGTTGACGCTTGGGCTCAGCGACGACATGACGTTTGCCGCGCGCCCGCGCTGGCCGCTCGACGCGGACGCAGACGCCGCGCATCACGGCAAGGCGTAGTGCCTTTCTGACACGCAGACGTGAAGCGACAGAGCGGGATTGTAGCCGGATTCTTTGCCGAATAGGCGGCCGAGAATGTGTCGCATCAAGGAAAAAGGAATGGCGCAACGCAAGATCGCGGTGTTGGGAGCGGGAGCCTGGGGGACGGCGCTTGCCAATCTCGCGGCTCGCAACGGCGCCGCCGTTATTCTTTGGGCGCGCGATACCGACCATGCCGCCGAAATGCGGGCGACGGGCGTCAATGCGCGCCGCCTCCCCGGCGTGCCGCTCGCCTTAAACGTCAAGCCGACCCAATCGCTCGCCGAAGCAGCCGCCGCCGACGTTGTGTTTCTCACGGTGCCGACGCAGGCGCTGCGCCCAGTGTGCGAGGCGCTCGCAGGCGCCGTCGCGCCGGGCGTTCCCATCGTCATTGGCGCGAAAGGGATCGAACGGGCGACCGGCCTCTTTCCGAGCGAAATCGCCGCGGAAATCTTGCCGGCAAATCCGCCGGCCGTGCTTTCCGGGCCGAGCTTTGCGGTCGACGTCGCCAAGGGTCTGCCGACGGCCGTGACGCTCGCCGCGGAGAGCAGCGAGCGCGCCGCGGCGCTTGCCGCGACGCTCGCCGCGCCTTGGTTCCGGCTCTACCACGCGCGTGATGTCCGCGGCGTCGAGATCGGCGGAGCGGCCAAGAACGTGTTGGCGATCGCCAGCGGCATTGCGGCGGGCCGCGGCCTCGGCGCGAGCGCGGGCGCGGCGTTGATCGCGCGCGGCTTCGCCGAGCTTTCGCGGTTTGGGCGCGCCTTCGGCGCAGATCCGGCGACGCTCGCCGGGCTCTCGGGACTCGGCGACCTCGTCTTGACCTGCAGTTCGGCGCAGTCGCGAAATTTTTCTTTCGGCTTTGCGCTCGGGTGCGGCGCCTCCGTCGCCGCGGCGGCTTCCGAAGCGAGGCTCACCGAAGGCGTCTACACCTGCCCCGTTCTCGTCGATCTCGCGCGTCAGAAGGCGATCGAGATGCCGATCTCGGCGGCCGTCGAGGCAGTACTTTCCGAACGCATCGAAATCGGCGCGGCGATCGAGGCGCTTTTGGCGCGGCCGCCGAAACCGGAAGTTTCGGCTGAAAATACCGACGCGCGTCTTTATGAATGAGGCTATATTTTGGTTGCGGTCATTGCGGGCGAAGCGCAGCAATCGAGCCTCGTGCCGCTCTGGATTGCTTCGTCGCTTCACACCTCGCAATGACGCTCGCTTTTTCGATCGTGACGAGAGTTAGGGATGGCTTACTGGCTGTTGAAGAGCGAGCCCGACAGTTGGTCCTGGCGGCAGCAGGTCGAGGCCGGCGCGAAGGGCACGTCGTGGAACGGCGTGCGCAACCATTCCGCCAAGCAGAATCTGATGGCGATGAAAGTCGGCGACGAGGCGGTAGTGGGTCCGTTTGAAAATGGCTCCGATTGACATGCGCTCGGCTTCGCGCATCGACAATGCTATATTGGAGCCATGGCGAAGCACCCCAAACGCCCGCGCGATCCGGCCCAGCTCGCAAAGTTGGTTGTGGACATTGCAACTGGATCGGCAAACGAGTCAGAGGCTAAAACAGATTCGCCCGCGACGGAATTCGCTCGTCAAGGTGGCCTTAAGGGCGGCAACGCCAGGGCCGCAGCGTTGACCCCCGAGCGGCGGCGTGCAATAGCACAGCTAGCGGCCGAAGGGCGCTGGGGAGCGAAGGGTGCCAAGTCCACCCGAAGACCGAAAAGCTAAGATTAAGGAGACCGCAAATGCAATCTCGGCCGAGCGGGATTGCGATGTTTTGATGTTCAATTTCGGTCTCGATAATGGGTTCGATTTCGCCTTCCTCCGGTTTCTCAAAAAACGCGCAGCGAAGCATCCAAACCTTCTCCTATTTTTGGTAACGGAAGGCGGCGATGCTGATTCTGCCTATCGCATGGGGCGTCACCTTCAAGAAAACTACAAGTCGATTACGGTCGCGGTGCCAGGATGGTGCAAGAGCGCCGGGACTCTTCTTTGTATCGCCGCCAATGACCTCGTCGTGTTCGAT
>JASHUD010000227.1 GCA_030040215.1 Methylovirgula sp. | reverse complement strand
AAAGATGGTCGAAGAGATCGAGCCGCAGATCGCCGCCGACGGCGACAAACGCATAGCTGGCGACGAAGCCGGCGAGACGCCAGAGCAAATTGTCGCCGCCGACGAGGGCGAGCAGGATCGCGACCGCGCCCCAGAGCTGGCCATCACCGGGATTGGAGCCGAGCACGTCGACCAGGTTCTTGACGCCGTATTGCGAGCCGATGGCGCAGGCAACCGCGCTCAAGACCGAGCCGAGCACGACGAGATGGCTCCACGGCCGGCGGCAGGCATAGTGCAGCAGGAAGCGGGCCGCCCCGCGCGAGGCATAGCGCGGCAGCCACATCACCTTCTCCGAAGTCTCGCTCCGGCACTCCGACACTGCCTGTCCGCTCCCCCAAGATAAACGTCTAACGTTGGCCTTCACGCCGTCATCACCACGTCAACATCGCCCGAGCGCCGCACGACGTGAGGCGCCACCTCCTCGCCGCGGCGCTCGAGCAGCAGGTCGACCGCGGCGCCGCCGAGCCGCAGATTCGATAGCTTGAGCGTGTCGAGCCAAGCCGGCAACATCGGCCGCATGAGGCAGATCCGGCGCGCCGCCGGCTCGAAGGAGATGCCGAGCAGCGCCCCGACCATGGCGAAGACCGAGGCCGAGGACCAGGCCTGCGGCGCGCACGCCACGGGATAGGCCGTGGGCCCGGTATGGGCGCGCCGCGCGAAGCCGCAGAACAGCTCCGGCAGGCGCTTCAGCTCGAGGAATAGCGAGGCGTCGAACAGCGCGGTGAGCAGCCGCATCAGCGGATGCTTCAGCCCGTAGCGGCCGAACCCCATGGCGATGAGCCCGTTGTCGTGCGGCCAGACCGAGCCGTTATGATAGCTCATCGGATTATAGCGAGATTCGGAAGTGGCGATCGTTCGGATTCCCCACCCGGAATAGGAGGCGTTGCTCATCAGTCCGTTCACCACGGGCCCGGCGCGCTCGGGCAGTGCTATACCGCTGAACAACGCGTGGCCGGCGTTCGAACTGCGCACCCGGCAAGGCCGCTTGTCGCCGTCGAGCGCCAGAACGTAAGTGCCGAGCGCATCGTCCCAAAACGCCGCGTCGAAGCGGCGTTGCAATTCCTCGGCTTGGCGATCGAGGCGCAAAGCGCGCTCAGGCAAATCGAGGCGCTGCGCGATCGATGCCGCGGCGCGCTTCGCGGCGAAGACGTAGCCTTGCACCTCGACGAGCGCGATCGGGCCGCGCGCCACAGAACCGTCGGCATGAAAGATCGAATCGTGGCTGTCTTTCCAGCCTTGGTTGATCAATCCTTCTTCCGACTTTCGGCCGTATTCGACGAAACCGTCGCGGTCGCGGTCGCCGTAGACGTCGATCCACCGCAGCGCCGCCTCGATGTTCGGCCAAAGCCGCCGCAGGGTAGCGACATCGGCCGTGCGCTCGAGATAGGCGCCGGCCAACATCACGAATAGCGGCGTCGCATCGACGCTGCCGTAGTAGCGGCGAAACGGCACCTCGCCCAACGCGGCCATTTCGCCGCGCCGCGCTTCGTGCAGGATCTTGCCGGGCTCCGCATCGGCCGCATCGTCCTTGGCCGTCGCCTGCGTCGCGGCGAGATGGCCGAGCACGCCGCGCGCGATTGCTGGATCGGCCCAGAGCGTCTGCATTGCCGTAATCAACGCGTCGCGCCCGAAGACGGTGCTGAACCAGGGAATTCCGGCGTAGGGATAAGGGCCTTCGGGAAGGTCCGTCGTCAGCATATAGAGATCGGCGATGGAGCGCCGGATTCCTTCGTTGAAGACGTCGTTGGAGGTGGCGATCGCCGTGGCTCGCGACGCGGAACGGCGCAAGGCGCGCCGCGATTCGCGCAGCGAAGTAAAAAACTGATTGCTTGCCGGCAAACCGCCCGGTCGCGTATTGCAGCGGATCTCGATGAAAATGACCGCCCGCTCATGCGGCATGAGATCGAGCTCGAAGATCGCTCGATTGGCATCGAGATCCCCCGGTTGCGGTGCGAAGCGCAGCCGCGTTTCCCTGAGCAAACCGTCCAGTCCGGTATAGGATATCTTCGCGGCATCCGCCTTCACCTGGGTTGGATGAAACGTGCCGTGGCGCTCGCGACGCGAACCGCGAACCTCGAACAGGTCGGCGAAATCGGCCGCGAATTCGATCTGCAACACAATGCGTTCGCGCCGCTCGCCGAAATTGCGGACCGCGATCCGCTCGAACGTGGCGCTTTTCCAAACGAACTTCACGCGGCGCAGGTGAATGAGGTCGTGTTCGAGGATGAGGCCTTCGGAACGATAAAGATCGGGATTCGTCAGATCGCAGGTCAACGCCGCGTTGTCGTCGCGCATCGTCGAGCTGAGCAACATCGGCGGCATACCGCAGATCGACAGACGCAAATGCGAAAGATGCCGCGTGTCCCGGTAGAATATCCCTTCGGGGCTGCCGGGCATCGAAGTGATGTCGCCGTTCGGATCGAAGAGAGCGAACGTGTCGCCATATTTCAGGACACGCGCCGGCCGTTCCTGCAGCGACCGCGCTGCGGGAATGGAGAATTGCGGCAATATCTGGTTTGCGAACGCCGCCGAAGCGACGGCTTCCTTGTTCATGCCGGCTTCCTCTTCCGAGAGGTATACGGAAATCGCGGGGATATCTAGCCGCGAGATCTGCGCTCCCGTCTTCAAGGTCAATCGCAGACTTAACCGTTGCTCGCGCCCGCCGAAGCTATCGTGGATGGCGGATATAGGACGGGGCATTCAACGAAGGAGCGATATGGGCCAGATGTCGCACCATCCCGATCCTATGGGAAACCTTCCTTTCGGGCTTGACGCCCCCCGCGGCGCAGGCGAGGGAATCCTTGCTTCCCCACCTCAGGCCGCCAATCATGTCCGAAGCCGTGCCGGAAAAACAGCGCATCGCGCGCCAGACCGCCCGCATCCTGCTCGAGGCTGCGGCGATCTCGGTCAACGCCGAGACTCCTTTTATGTTCACCTCGGGTTGGGCGAGCCCGGTCTATACCGACATGCGTAAGATGATTTCGTTCCCGCGGCTGCGCAACAGGTTGATCGATCTTGCCGCGGAGACGATTGCAACCGAGATCGGCAACGAAAATATCGACGTGATCGCCGGCGGTGAGACGGCCGGCATTCCGTTTGCCGCTTGGCTCGCCGATCGGCTCGATCTGCCGATGCAATATATCCGCAAGAAACCCAAAGGCTTCGGTCGCCAATCGCAGATTGAAGGGGTAATTTTCGACAACGGCCGCACCTTGCTGGTCGAAGACCTGGCGACGGACGGACGCAGCAAGGTCAATTTCTGCGAGGCGTTGCGTGCCGCCGGGCAAACCTGCGAACACGCCTTTGTGTTCTTTTTCTATGATGTTTTCCCGCAGGCGCGCGCGTTGATGGCGGAGATCGGTGTCTCCCTCCACTATCTCGTCACTTGGTGGGACGTGCTCGAAGTCGCGCGTCAGGATGGATCTTTCCCCATCGCGACTCTCGCCGAGGTAGAAAAGTTCCTGCGTCACCCAGCTGCCTGGTCGGCGGCGCACGGCGGCATCGCCGAATTCAACCCCGCTTGAGCGCCAGCGAGATGGCGCAATTTGGCGCGGCTATTGTCAAGGTCTTGACGCAAAGCTGCAGTTGGATGTCAGCATTGCTCGACAAGACTTTGTCCGAGGACCCATGCCAGCGCCGCCGAAAACGCCGCAGATTCGCGCAGTCGGTAGTTGCGCGCGCGGCAGCCTCGCGCTTGGCGCGGCGGTCGGCGTCCTTGCGATCCTGGCGTTCGGTATCCCCAAATCCACGTTCTGGGACAGTTCGCCGGCGCCCAAACCGCAGGACTGGGCCGGACATCTCGAGAGCCCGGCGGAGCACGCGGCGGCTGTGCCCACACCACTCACCTCGGCGTCCTATACCACGGGATTCGACAAAGCGGCCGTGGCGCCTCTTTCGCCGGTCCGCGAACCGCAGCAGTCGGTACGCGATCCGAACGCCTGCCCGAGCGATCTGAACTGCGCGTTCAGAACGGCGCAAGGCGCGCCGCGGCCGCCCGTCGCGCCCTCGCCGATTGCGCCCTCTATTGCGCCAGTCGCCGTGCCCGCGCCTCCCACAAATCCGGGGCCTTTCGCGGCGCTTGCCTCGCGGTTGCCCGCGCCGCACATGTTGTTGAAGCCGTTCGTCTTCGTCGCCGACACGTTTAGCGGCCTCATCAAGAAGCTGTGAGGGCGGCCGCAACCGCGCAAAAGAACTCGCGCTCCGCCGGTGGGACGACGCGGCTTCTCTGCGCCCAAACAGTGTCGCCGCAACCGAAGCGGCCGCGGTGGGCGGAGCGCTCGCGGAGTCGGCGTTCGAATCAGTTCGCGGACTGCTCGACATCTCGCGGCGAAGGCCGCTGCGCGAATGGATGCGGGTGATCCAACAAATAATTGAGAAGCCGCACGCACAGTCTGTGCACGAAACTCGGACGGAAGTGGCCGGCGAACTCCCGATTGATTTCCACCGCGCGCCAATAGTTTTGCTTCCAATGGCGGAACGCCATCTGCAACTCCTGGCTTTGCGGCCGAGAGATTTGCAGCGTCGCGCAAGCGCAGAATGCGTCGATTCGAGCGTTCCCGCCGAAAGGATCAAAAACCAGTCTATGGCCGCTCGGCATATGTCGTAGCCGCCCATCGCTCAAATCGAAATCGCTGGGGGATTCGCGCAAAGCCCCGATCATAGGGCTGACATCAAGGTAGGCCATCGCATTTTCTCCTTCTATTTCAATGCAGTGCGCATCTTATGGAACGGCGCGGGGCAACGGCTTGGAGAGTGCAAAATTGGTGCCGGTTTAGAGCAGCTGATTGCAGGCGAAGGCCGCCCGCGACAGCCACCCAATACGCCAACAGCGAATAATTCATGGGCCTTGGATCGGTTCCGCGGTCGCGCAGTCTTTGGCTGCGCCGGCAAGATGCTTGACCGCGATCGATCGATCGGAATAGGTGCGCGCTTGCGCTATCCATCGGCCGCTGAGGGGGATCATCGTGTCGCAAGAACCGCGCGTTTGGCTGCCGGCCCTGTTTGTCGGCTTGCTCGCCGTCGTCCCGAAACTCGCGCACGCCGAAGTGACGGCCTTGGTTTGCACCAACCCGAGCAGTGGCACGACATGGAACGTAAAGATCGATTTCGACCGTCATACGGTCGACTCGTTTCCCGCCAATATCGACGATCGATGGATCACCTGGGAAGATACGCAGCAAAATCACATCTACGAATACGAGCGTGCTTCCGGAAACCTGACGATGCGCGGACCTTCGGCCATGGGCGGTTACTTCCTCTATTATCACTGCCGTACAAACCAATAAAAAAGGGGCCGGTCACTTGGCCGGCCCCTAGTTGGTTGCTTGTAAGTTCGAAGGTTGCGGACTACTCGCCCTCCGCACCAATCGCATAGGCGGTCTCGCCGTGAACTGCGTCATCACCCACTTTCAGGGCCATCTCATTCATGCGCAGCGGCACGAAGAGCCCAATCACCTTGAGGATGATGAAGGTCGCGATCACGTTGTACACAATGATGAACGCCGCTCCATAAGCCTGAAGCAGCAGCTGATGCGGGTTGCCGTAGAACCAGCCGGTCACGTTCACACCGGGTGCATCCTTGTCGGTGCCGATGTATGTCAGCATTGCCGGGTTGGCAAGCAGCCCCACGAGCAGGCCGCCGGTCAGGCCGGCCACGCCATGGGTGGAGAACACGCTCAGCGTATCGTCCACTTTCGTCATGAAGCCGAGCTTTTGGAACTTGTTCATGGCGAACCACGGGATGATGCCGGCAACGACGCCGACGATGATCGCGCCCAGGCCATCGACGTAACCGGCGGAGGGCGTGATCGCCACCAAGCCCGCGATCATGCCGTTGACCGCGCCGAGCACCGATGGCTTGCCGTAGGCCATCTTGTCCATCAGCGTCCAGACTAGAAGCGCCACTGCGGTGGCCGTATTGGTGTTGAGCACCGCGGCGCCCGCGTCGGCATTGGCAAAGTAGGGGTCGCCGCCATTGAAGCCGTCCCAACCAAGCCACAGGATTCCGGCGCCGACCAGCGTGACCAACAGACTGTTCGGCGGGAAATTATCGCGATCGGCCTGCAACCGCGGGCCGATCACCGCCGCGGCGGTGAATCCGGATATACCGGCGGCAAGATGGATGACGTAGCCGCCCGAAAAGTCTGCCACCCCCATGCCGGCGAGCCAGCCGCCTCCCCAGAGGCTGAACGCCCCCACCGTATAGACGAACGTCATCCACACCGGACAGAAGATCATCCATGCCGTAAAGTTCATGCGGCCGAGCAGAGAACCGCCCAAGATGATGACGGTGATGGCAGCAAACACGAACTGGAAGAAGATGAGGGTCGCCATCGGAAAGCCGAGCGCCGGCATGCCCGAGGCTGCGGCCGGAATGGTCGCCTGGCCGGTCGTGAAGCCGGCCCCAAGCGCCAAGAGCGGCTTACCGAGGAACGGGAACCATTGAGGCCCGAATGCCATGTTGTAATCGAAAAGAACCCAGACGACGAGGACCGACGCGAATGCGTACATCGACATGAAGGCGGAGTTGATCGCCCATTTCTTCTTGACGATGCCGCCATAAAGGACCGTCAGCCCCGGAATGCTTTGCAGGCCGACGAAAGTCGCCGCCGCCAATTGCCAGGCGTTGTCGCCGGTATCGAGCCATTTTGGTGATGGTACGAGCATGGATTACCCCCGTTTGTTGTCACGAAGCCACAATCCGACGAATACCGAGAGCAAGAAATATGCCCGCAAATACCCAGCCACCCGTTTTGGAATGCAGCCAGGTTCGGTGCTTATAAAAGAGGCATCCTGAACAAGATAAAGAGGCAAGCATGATGAATGATGTCGCAAGCATCGATCGGGCTGCCTTATCTTTACGGCATTCCTCGCAGCTCCTGGCACACCGTTACAGACGGCGGTAACTACGCGCTTGACCGCCAATCCGGTGATCTTACGGTTGTCGTTGCGTTGAGCACCGGAGGCATTTCCTCCATGAGCGCTGCGGGCTGGAAAATTAAAGCCGTTTCTCCTCAATTCCGTCGCCGCTTGGCTGCGCCGTCTCCGCGGCGCGACCAGCGTTGCTCGCCCCGAAGAAATCGGAACAGCGGCGATGCTTGAGCGCCTTTCTGGCGTCAAGGCCAGCGCGGGGTTCGCCTCGGACGTCGGACCGCGCAAAGCCAACGAGGATTTCGCCGGCGCCGTATTCGGCTTGGAGCTGCCGCATCCACGCCGGGACATTGTGGCGGCGATTGCCGACGGAATTGGCAGCGCCAAGGGCGGTCGCGTCGCCGCCGAGACCGCAGTGCGTGGTTTTCTCGATGGATTTTGCGACCTACCCGAGACCGTGGAAGTGCGACACGCGGGGGCGCGGGTGCTTAATGCACTGAATGGCTGGATCTATTCGCAAGGCCAGCGCGACGCCGAGCTCAAGGGGATGGGATGCACGTTTACGGCGCTGGTGCTGCGCGGGCGACACGCGCATGTGCTGCATGTTGGCGACACGCGCGCCTATCGGCTAAGCGCCGACCGTCTCACCTGCCTGACCACCGACCATGTTCGGGAGGTCGGCGGCAGTCGCTCGAGCATACTTTCCCGCGCGCTGGGCGTCGACACGGAGGTGCGGTTAGACTACGCCACCCAGCCGATGGCGCGGCACGACCGCTTCCTGCTGTGCAGCGACGGTGTGCACGGTTTCCTGACGGCGGAGACCATCG
This sequence comes from Methylovirgula sp., assembly GCA_030040215.1. GTDB lineage: Bacteria > Pseudomonadota > Alphaproteobacteria > Rhizobiales > Beijerinckiaceae > Methylovirgula. The sequence continues at coordinate 1,439 of JASHUD010000227.1, read as the reverse complement.
CCGACATCCTGCGGGAGCGCTCTGCTTCCGAAGATTGCGCCCGCGCGTTGGTTGCGGCCGCGCTCCATTCCGGCAGCACCGACAATTGCACTGCCCTGGTGCTCGACGTGGTCGATCTGCCGACGGCGGAATCGGCCGATATCGGCGCCGCCATCATGCAACTGCCGCTGATCCCCGTGCCGATCGACGGCGAGACCGTCGATGGTTTCCTGCTCAAAGTGCTGGTGTCGGACGGCCGCTACAGCCGCCTGTACGCCGCAGTCGACGAGATCGAGGGCGGCGAGGTGGTTTTGAAATTTCCGAAACCGCAAGTCGCCGCGGTGGCCACCTACCACGCAGCTTTCGTCCGCGAGGCATGGGTGGGCGCGCGCGTGCACAGCCCGTGGCTGGGCCGCATCATCGAACTGCCGCCCGGGCGACAGACCTCCCTCTACACCGTCATGCCGCTCTATCACGGTGAACTCCTGGAGACCCGGCTCACGCGTCGTCTAGGCCTTGAGGAAGGACGCAACATCGCGATCAAGCTGGCGCGCGGCGCGGCGGCGCTGCACCACGCCGGTATCATCCATCGCGACATCAAGCCCGACAACGTGATGCTCGAGGAAGGCGGATCGCTCAAACTGCTCGATCTCGGGGTGGTGCGGGTTCCCGGATTGGAGGATTTCCCGCCCGAGGACATTCCAGGCACCCCTGCCTATATGGCGCCCGAGATGTTCCATGGCGAACCGGGCAACGTGGCGACGGACATTTATGCTCTGGGCGTCACTATGTTCCGCGCCTTCACTGGCGAGTTCCCTTACGGCAATGCCGATGCCACCAGCCGACCGGGACAGAACCGGCCGAAGTCGCTTTCTGCCTTGCGCCCCGACCTGCCGGCCTGGATGCAGGCGGCACTCGCGCGCGCCATCGCCATCGATCCCGCCGAACGTTTTAGCGACATGAGCGAATTTGCCGTGGAGATGGAGACAGGACCGGCGGCCGCCCCGCTTGCCGTGCATCGGCCGCTGACGTTCTACGAGCGCTACCCGCTCCGCTTCTGGCAGGGCCTGACCGTGCTGCTGGGCCTGGGGCTCCTCCTGTCGCTCCTGCTGCGGCGTTAGCCGACACGGCCCGATGGAGGCACCCCTTGACTCCCTCCCAAAAACCAGGGATCCATTGGAGAACAAATGTAGAACAACCGGAAGCTTTTCATGTCCCCCGCGCAGCCCCAGTCGGCACCGGTCAGCCAGCCTCTGCGAGGCAGGCTGCGCCTTTTGCGGCAGGAAATCGCCGGGATCGATAATTCGGCGAATCCCCCCGGCGAGGTGCCTGCCCGACGCATCCCGCTCGGCCATGCCCGACTCGATCGCATGCTCTCGGGCGGACTCAAGCTCGGCGGCCTGCACGAGATCGTCGCGGCGCGGCCCGGCGACCATGCCGCCGCGGCAGGTTTCGCGCTG
>JASHUD010000226.1 GCA_030040215.1 Methylovirgula sp. | reverse complement strand
ACGTCGAAAATCTCTACGCGCGGATCGGCGGCGGCGCGCCGTATTTCGTATTCGCGGGGCACACCGACGTCGTACCGGCCGGCGAGCGCGCCGAATGGCGCTTCGATCCGTTCGGCGGCGAAATCGCCGACGGTATGATCTGGGGGCGCGGCGCCAGCGATATGAAGGGTGCGATTGCCGCGTTCGTCGCCGCCGCGGCGGCCTATATCGGCGCTCACAAAACGTTGAAGGGATCGATCGGCCTGCTTCTCACCGGCGATGAAGAAGGCGCCGCCGTCAACGGCACGGCCAAGCTGCTTGCCTGGGCCGCGGGGCGCGGCGAGCAATTCGACCATTGCCTGGTTGGCGAGCCGACCAGCGCGAGGACGCTCGGCGACACGCTGAAGATCGGCCGGCGTGGCTCGCTCACCGTTCGGCTCGTCGTGCACGGCAGGCAGGGGCACGTAGCCTACCCGCGGCACGCCGAGAATCCGATCCCGGCGCTCATGCGAATGCTCGATACTCTCATGGCGGAGCCGCTCGATGCGGGCACGGCACATTTTGAGCCGTCCAACCTCGAAATCGTGACGATCGATGTGGGCAACGCGGCGGCAAACGTCATCCCGAGCACGGCCCGGGCGCGTTTCAATGTCCGGTTCAACGATGCTTGGACGCCGCAGACGCTCGAAGCGGAAATCGCGCGGCGCGCGGCGGGCGCGGCGGGCGACGCGCGCTACGAGCTTATTTTCGAGCCCTGCAACGCGGCCGCGTTCGTCACAGCGCCGGATCGTTTCACCGAGCTCGTTGCGCAAGCGATCGCGGCCCGCACCGGCTCGAAGCCCGAGCTTTCGACTTTCGGCGGCACGTCGGACGCGCGGTTCGTTCGCGCCCACTGCCCGGTCGTCGAATTCGGCCCGCTTGGCGCGACCGCCCATATGGTCGACGAGCGCATCGCGGTTTCCGATCTCGAAGCGCTGACGGATATTTACCGCGATATCTTGGAACGATATTTCGCTGACGGATGACGGACGACGGAGGACAGACGACGGAAGAACCTCTGTCCTCTGTTAAAGCTTGAACATGTCGCCGAGATAGAGCCGGCGGACTTCGGGGTCGGCTACGATCTTCGCGGGCGCGCCTTCGATCAACACCTGACCGGAATGGAGAATATAAGCGCGGTCGATGAGATCGAGCGTCTCGCGGACATTGTGATCGGTGATGAGCACGCCGATCCCACGCTGTTTCAGATGTTGGACGAGAAGGCGGATTTCCCCGATCGCGATCGGGTCGATGCCGGCGAACGGCTCATCGAGCAGGATGAAGGACGGATGGCCGGCCAGCGCCCGGGCGATTTCGCAGCGGCGGCGTTCGCCGCCCGAGAGCGCGATTGACGGCAGCTTGCGCAGTCGCGCGATGTCGAACTCGGCGAGCAAAGATTCGAGTTCCTCGCGCCGCTTGCGCTTGTCCGGTTGAGTGATCTCGAGGACGGCGCGAATGTTCGCTTCGACGCTGAGGCCGCGGAAAATCGAGGGCTCCTGCGGCAGGTAGCCGATGCCGAGCCGGGCGCGCCGGTACATCGGCAGCTTGGTCACGTCATAGTCGTCGAGCAGGATGGTTCCCGCGTCCGGCCGAATGAGGCCGGTGATCATGTAGAAGAGCGTGGTCTTGCCGGCGCCGTTTGGGCCAAGCAGGCCGATCGCCTCGCCGCGGTTTACGAACAGGCTCACGTCGCGAACGACCTTGCGGCCTTTGAAGGTCTTGCTCAGCGACTCGGCGATCAGCGATCCTTGCACCTCGCGGACGGATTTGGGCTCATGCACGCCGCTGCGGACCGCCTGCAGTCTGGCGGATGCGGGATTAGCTTGCGAGCGGGGAAGTTCGGCCTCTTCCTCGTGCCAATTTTCGAGCGCTTCTTGCGCCCATTCCGAATCGTGCGCGGCTTCGCCCGCTTCGGCGAGAAGCCAGTCGGCGTCCGCCGCCGCGACCGGGCGCTCCTTGTGGCCGAACCAAGCGCGCAGCCGACCGGCCCAGGCCGCCCCGCCTTTGGCGGAAGCGAGACCGGGAGATTTGGCCCGCACGCCGAACCCACCCTCGCTGCGCAAGCTCATTGGACCTTGGTCCGCGGCTGATCGCCGGCCTCGTCGCCGGGATTCTTGGGGTTCCCGCTTCCGGTGTCGCTATTGGGAATGAACATGCTGCGCACGTGACCTGTGACCACCGCCTGATGGGTGTTTAAATCATAGACGATATGGTCGCCCTTCGTCACGTTCGGACCCTGGATCAAACTGACGTTACCGTCGATATAGACCTTGTTGTTATTCTTCTCATAAATCCCAAAATCGCCGGTGGCGATCTGGTCTTTCGAGATCAGCGTCACCGGTCCCGACGCTTCCATGCGGCGCATCTGGCTCGTGGACGACGGCGGTCCGGGGCGCGCGCCGGGCTGTTTTTGGTCGAGAAAGATCGTCAGCAACGGGGTCTTCAGCGTGGCGTCGCCGCGCACGGCCACGACGTTGCCGGTATAGACCAGTTTTTGCTCCTTGTCGTAATAGTCGAGCTTGGCGGCGCTGATGTTGATGCGCTGCTTGTCCTGCGCCTTCGCATCGGCGGCAATCGAGCCGCCAAACCAGCATGCGCCCCCGAGGAAAACGAGGCAGATCGACAGAGATGTTCGCGAACGGCCGACGCGGCTCATTGCGACGCCTCGGCGGAGTTCGTATCGGAATCCGCGCCGCCCGTAACAATCGACGAACTCACCTGGCCTGCGAAGGAGATCTTGTGGCCGTTGTCGGTGATGTCCATGCGATCGGCGGAAATCGTGCTGCCGCTATCCATGGTCACGAAGACCGGCTCTTCGGTGACCAAAGCGCTGGAATTCAGATCAACCGTGGCGGTGCGAAGGTGCATGTCATAGCCGCTCACGGCATTCTTGATGCGAACGTTGGTGCGCAGCCACACAACGTCCTCGCTGCTGTCATACGTGCCCGTGTCGGCGGTAACCCTCGCCGTCGTGGCGTCGTCCAATCCGATCTTGGCGTCGACGCCGGTGAGATGGACGACATGCGGATTGAGGATGTCCTGCGTGCCGGAGACGCCGGTCAATTCGAACGGTTGGCCGTCGCCGCGGATCCCCGTGGTTTTCGGACTTTTTAACGTGACCACCGACCCTTTCAGACCAACATCCGTGACAGTGAGATTGTGCGGCAGACGTTGGAATGGATCGAACAGAACGACGATCCCCAGCGCCAGCACGGCGAAGCTGCATCCAAAAACGATGAAGTGCCGGAGATAGCGCACAAAAACGGAATGCAGCCGGGCAACGCGAACGGCGCGGTGGGATTGCCCGGCCGACACATCCAGCCCGTCACCCAGAGCTGTGCGAAAGCGTGCCAGATCAGTCATGTACGACTACCTCTTGCGGCGCCATCCTAGCCTATCCCAGTGCATCTTGGCAGCAACGCGGCATCAATTTCCCGGCACGCGCCAAATTAGTGCAAGCCTCTGCAATCTTTCCCTATTCCGCATCATTCGTGCGAAAAGATGTCGGAATCCGCCCAGCCCAAAAGATCGAGCTTGGCGCGAGTCGGCAGAAAATCGAAACAGGCGTTGGCGAGTTCGACGCGGCCCTCGCGCGCCAGCATTGCATCGAGCTTGCCGCGCAGGGCGTGCAAGTGCAGCACGTCCGCCGCCGCATAAGCGAGTTGCGCCTCCGACAGCGTGTCGGCGCCCCAATCCGAACTTTGCTGCTGTTTCGATAGATCGATCCCCAGCAGTTCGCGCACGAGATCCTTGAGCCCGTGCCGATCTGTATAAGTCCTGGTCAGTTTCGAGGCGATTTTGGTGCAATACAGCGGCATGGCCATGACGCCGAAGCTTTCGTAAAGGATTGCGACGTCAAACCGCGCATAGTGGAAGAGCTTTGTCACCTTACGATCGGCGAGCAGCCGTTCGATGTTGGGCGCGTGTTTCTGCCCGGCGGCGATTTGCACGACCTCCGCCGACCCGTCGCCGCGCGACACTTGCACCAAACAAAGCCGGTCGCGATTGAGCACCAGCCCCAAGGTTTCCGTGTCGATCGCGACACTGTCCTTCGTATCGAAACCGTCCGGCAGGTCGCCTTTGTAGAAATTGATCGTCATCGCGGGCTGGCGGTCCTTGTTGGCGGCTGTTGGCGGGTAGCACCGAGCGGCGGGGTTCGCAAGTCGCCGCGGGCGCAGCCGGCAATCTCTACTAAAGCTTCTTCAAGATGAGCGGTTTGCCTTCGCTCGGATCCTTCCGCCAAGCGCCGTCCGCCTGCAGATCGAAATGCGCGGTGTAGCCGCGCCGCGCAGTGAGCACGAGGCGGCCGGCGACAAGCCGCCAGCCGACCGGGTCGAAGATCATGATGCCTTCGTCACGGCAGCCCGGCGCCAGAAGCGCTTTATAGCCGCCCGGCGCCTTTGTCTGATTGTCGAAGATTAGGAGACAGTCGGCATCCTTGCCACCGTCGCGCTCGATCGCGTAACGGGCGGCGAGATCGCCCGGCTTCATCGCCAGCGCGACCGGCGAGGGTTTGGGCGGCGCATTCGCCGCGCTTGCCGAAACTGGCTTCCGGTGCTGCACGGGCGTCGCTTGGACCAGGTCGAATCCGGGGGCCTCGCTCGCGTCTTCCGACGCGAAACCGGGCGCGGCCGATGCGTGAACGGGAACGAGAGCAAACGCGCCAAGCTGGGCACTGGCCGCGTCGGCTTTGGAAAGCGCCATTGCTTGCGAAGGGAAAAAAGCCAGGATGCCGAGCCAGGCAACGCCGAGGCGGGCCGCCGATCCGTGTGTCTTCATCTCATCCTCCCTTGCGGCTGACGCCGCGGGGTGGGCCTCTCTTCCTTACGCGATCGAGGCTCGGTTGTCCTGCGATCTCCTCCATCAACGGCCGTGCCGGTTAACTCTCGCTAAACGTCGGCGCTCTCATGCCAATGGCGGAGCGCCCGATGCGACAGCGCCGATAGGCTGAAATAAATCACCATGCCGGCCAGCGAGATCAGCACCAACGCCGCGAACATGCGGGGAATATCGAGCCGATAGCCAGCCTCGACGATCCGGAAAGCGAGTCCGGTCTCTTGCCCCGACGCGCCGGCGGCAAGCTCGGCGGCGACGGCTCCGATCAAAGCGAGGCCGCCGCCGATCCGCAGCCCAACGAAGAAAGAAGGCAGCGCGGCGGGAAGCTTGAGCATGACCAGAGTCTGCCAGCGCGAAGCGCCATATAGCGCGAAGACATCCAGGAGATTGCGGTCGGTCGAGGCGAGACCCAAGGAGCAATTGGCGAGGATCGGAAAAAACGCCACGAGGAACGCGCAGCCCAGGACCGCCTGCCATGCGGCGAGATAAATCAGCAGCAACGGCGCAATCGCAATGATCGGCGTGACCTGGAGGACGACCGCGAACGGCAGAAGCGCCCGCTCCAGCCATTTCCACTGCGAAAAGAGGATCGCCAATGAAGATCCGCCAACAATCGCCAGCCCCAAGGCCGCGAACGTGGTCCGTAGAGTCACCCAAAGCGAGGCAAAGAGCATGGCGCGGTCGGTGATGAGCGTCGTTGCCACGAGGCTCGGTGCCGGCAGCACAAACGGCGGAAGACGCGCCAGCCTGACCACGGCCTCCCACGCAAGCAGGAAGACCACGAACGCTACCGCGGTCGGCCAATAACGCGTCAAGCGTCTAATCATGGCCGATCCTCCGCCGCGGCGCGCTCCAAGGCGCGCGTCGCCCGGCTGCAACGGTCGAGAAAAGCGGCGCTGGTGCGCAGATCCGCGCCGCGCGGCAGCGGCGGATCGATGGCAATCTCCTCGGTGATCCGTCCGGGCCGTGCCGCCATGATTGCGATGCGGCTTGCGAGATAGACGCTCTCGTAGACCGAGTGGGTCACGAAGACGATCGTCGTCGCAAGCTCCTTCTTCAGCCGCAGCAGATCGTCGTTGAGGCGGAAGCGGCTGATCTCGTCGAGCGCGGCAAACGGTTCGTCCATCAGAAGCAGGCTGGGGCGCGGGGCGAGCGCCCGGGCGATGGAGACGCGCATGCGCATGCCGCCCGAAAGCTGATGCGGATAGGCGCGCGCGAAATCGGCAAGCCCGACGAGCGTCATGACGTCGGCGCAGCGCCGCCGCGCTTCGGCAGCCGGCACTTTTTGCAGCCGCAGCGGCAGCAGAACGTTGTCGGCAACGGTCGCCCAAGGCATCAGCGTCGGCTCCTGAAACACAAATCCAACCTCGCCCGGCTTTCGCGCCGGCACGGTGATCGTTCCCGACGAGGGGGCCTCAAGTTCGGCGATAAGGCGCAGCGCCGTCGATTTTCCGCAGCCCGAAGGCCCGAGAAGGGTCACCAGTTCGCCGGCGCGAACGGTGAGATTGAGATGCGCGAGGGCACGCGTTCCGTTGTCGAATGTCTTGCCTACGTCTTTGAGTACGACGAGCGCGTCGCTCATGGCTTCGGCCGAAGCGCTAGCCCGACGCCGTGGTCGACGAATTGCGTCGTATAGGCGCGCCGATAATCGAGATCGGGCTTGAAAAGCCCCGTCGCCGCCATCTGCACGAAGAAGGCGTGCATGCGTTGATCGGTCATCGCGCCGATGCCGAGTTTGGTGGCATCGCCCGAGTCGGCGATGCCGTATTTCTTCATCGCCGCGACGGAATAGTCGAGCTGGTCCTCGGTAATGTCGGGATTGTCCCTGCGAATGAGTGCATTCGCCTTGGTGCGGTCGCCGTAGAGATAATGATACCAGCCGAGGATCGAAGCGTTGACGAAGCGCTGCACGAGATCGGGATGCGCGGCGATAAAATCGCGCCGCGCTTCGATCGTCGTCGAATAGGATTGGTAGCCGTAATCGGCGGCAAGGAAGACGTTCGGCGTAAATCCGCCTTGGCGTTCGATGGCATAAGGTTCGGAGGTCGCATAGCCCTGCTGAATGGAATGCACGTCGGCCACGAACGGCGCCGAATTGAACGTATAGGGCTTCACCATGGAAAAGCTGAACCCATAGGCGTGGTGCAGCCACTGGTAGACCGAGACGAGCGCATCGTTTCCGATGAAGGCGGTGGTCGCTTTCGGCAGATCGGTGAAGCGATCCAGGCCCTCGCCGGGATGCGACATCAGGATGAACGGGTCCTTTTGGAACATCGCCGCGACGGCGACGATCGGGACGTTCTGGGCCGCTGCGTTGAACGCCTGGATCATGTTGGCGCCCATGTCGAAGTCGATGCGGCCGGCGGCAAGCAGCAGGCGATTGTTGGCCTGCGGGCCGCCTTGAACGATCGTCACGTCGAGCCCGTATTTCGCATAGGTGCCGTCGGCAAGCGCCTGATAGAAGCCGCCGTGCTCGGCCTCGGCCCGCCAATTCGTGGCAAAGGTCACCTTGTCGAGCGCGGACGACGGCGTTGGGACGAACAGTAGAGCCGCGGCAAATGCCCGTAATATCGTTTGCATCCGTTATTCCCGCGAGCAAGCGCGGCGGGATGATTGGCGCGGACGCGCGCCTCGCGCAAGTCTGCCCGACTTGAAGGCCTATGTTCGAGGCCCTAGGCTGCCGGCACGCCAAGGAGGCGACCGATGCTGCCGACGCGGTTCTGGGCCGAGATGAGCTGGAAGGATTTCCACAGCGCCGACATGGAAGAGACGATCGCGGTCCTGCCGATGGCCGCCGTCGAGCAACATGGGCCGCATCTGCCGCTAGGCGTCGATCTGTTCCTGATGCAGGGCTATATCGAACGGGTCGTGGCGCGGCTGCCGGAGGAGCTGCCGGTGCTCTTTCTTCCGGTGCAGGCGGTCGGCGCCTCCATCGAGCATGCCGATTTTCCCGGCACGCTGACTCTCTCGGCAACGAGTCTTCTGCATCTGCTGACGGAAATCGGCGAAAGCGTCGAGCGCGCCGGCTGCCGCAAGCTTGTTCTCCTCAATTCGCACGGCGGGAACGTGCCGCTGCTCAATCTCGCCGCGCACGATCTGCGCGCCCGCCTCGGTATGTTCGTCGTTACAGCGACGTGGCACCGGTTCGGCTATCCGGACGGGCTCTTTTCGGCCGAGGAACTGGCACACGGCGTCCATGCCGGCGATGTCGAGACATCGCTGATGCTGAGCTTCCGTCCCGACCTCGTGCGCCGCGATGCGCTCGACGATTTCGCTTCGCAAGGCAAGGCCATCGAATCCGACTTCACTTGGTTGCGGATCGGCCG
>JASHUD010000225.1 GCA_030040215.1 Methylovirgula sp. | reverse complement strand
TTGGTGATCGCCTTGGCGAAATCGAACCGGATCGGACCCATTGGCGACTGCCAAATCAGCGAGACGCCGACCGAAGTACGGATGTCGGTCGAGTCGCCGCCGACCGTGATCGTGTTGCCCTGCGTGAAATAGGGAGCCGTATTGTAGGGGATGACCTTGCAAGTGTAACAAGGTGTGAGGTTCGGCCCGGCAAAATTGGTCTGGCCCTCGTAGCCCCAGAGTGCGCCCGCGTCGGCGAACACGCCGCCCTTCAAGCCGAGCTCTTTCGGGACGCCCCAGATCGGGAAATCACTCTCAATCGACGCGCCCCAATATTTGGTGCCGCCGAGCGGATTGCCGCCGGGATCGAGGCCCGGAGAAACGTCGCGCGGACCCAGGCCGAACGGCGCGAAGCCGCGCACCAGGCTCGGCCCCATATTGAAGTTGTCGATTATGCGGAGCTGATTGTCACCGTAAGAATTCAAGATGCCGCCCTGCAAATGCACGATGCCGACGATATCGAGATCCGAATAAAGCTCGTGATAGTAACGGAAATCGGCGGTCGAGCGGATGTAATGCTCGGTGCCGCCGGCGCCGGCGAAATCCTGATGCAATTCCGCGTGAATGCCGTCGGTCGGGTTTTTGATGTTGTCGAGAGAATTATACGACAACACGTAGCCCGGCATCGAAGTGACCGTCGTGCCTTGCGCCTGCTTCAAGGCGAGCGAGGCTTCGCCGTTCGACAAGCAGTTGTAGGTCGAACTGGCCGCCGGATAGTTCGGAACCGCGGTTCCCGCCTTCGTATTGTAAGGGGTGACGCCCTCGATCGGATAGGTACAATCGTTATATGGGAAATACCCGTTGTTGGGGATCGAGATATACGACGAATAGAGCGAATAGCGCGGCGAGAAAGAGATCTCATCGGTCACCGGCAGACCGAGGCGCAACGTGCCGCCCACCATGAAGTCGTTGTAGAACGCATATTCCGAGACTTCGCTGTTCTTGGCGAACAGATCGAATCCCGCGGCCAGGCGATGATCGAGGAAATACGGCTCGGTGAACGAAAACGTCACGCCCTCGGCGTATTGGCCGAGCATGACCGACAACCGAGCGAACTGGCCGCGGCCCATGAAGTTGCTCTCCTGCACCGCGACTTCGCCGATGATCCCCTCGGCGGTCGAGTAACCGCCGGAAACCGAGAACTGGCCGGTCGGCTGATCCTCGACGGTGACCACCACGACCACCCGGTCGGGAGCCGAACCCGGTTCGTTGGTGATCGTCACCTTCTTGAAGAAACCGAGATTATTGAGCCGCCGCTCGGCGCGATCGATCAGCACCTTGTTGTAGGCGTCACCCTCGCTGATGTCGAATTCGCGGCGGATGACGTAATCGCGCGTGCGTGTGTTGCCGCGAATCTCGATGCGCTCGATATAGACTCGCGGACCTTCGTCGACGACAAAGACGATCCGCACGGTTCGGGTCGCCGGATCGCGGTCGCCGCGCGGATGCACTTGCGAGAAAACGTAGCCGCGCTTGGCGAGATCTAGGGTAATGGCTTCCGTCGTTTTCTGGACCAGATCGCCGTTGTAGATTTGTCCGGGAACGACGCGCAAAGCCGAGCGCAGCGAGTTGCCGTCAATGCCGGCAATGTGCGATTCGATCTCGGTGCTGGCAACCTTATATTGGACGCCTTCTTCGACCGTGATCGTGATGATGTAGCCTTTTTGCTTCGGATCGTATTGCACGTCCGAACCGACGACGTGGAAATCGGCGTAGCCGTTCTTGAGATAGAAACGGCGGATGAGATCGAGGTCCGAGGCCAATCGATCCGGATCGTAGACGTCCGACGTCTTGAAGAAAGACAGCCAGTTCATTTCCGTCGTCTGCATGAGATCACGCAGCTTGCCGGAAGAAAAAACGTGATTGCCGACGAAGACGATCGATTTCACGCCGGTCTTGGATCCTTCATCGATATGGAAAACCACGTCGACGCGCCCATTGGTAAGATTGACGACCTTATAGGTGACGGCGGCGGCGGCCTGCCCGGCGCGACGATACAAGTCTTTGATCCGCTCGACGTCGGCATCGACGATCGTCTGGCTGAAGGGGCCATGCGTCTTCGATTGGATTGCGGAGGTCAGCTGGTCGGTCTTGATCTTGCTGTTGCCTTCAAAGGCAACGCGGTTGATCAGCGTGTTTTCTTTGACGCGGATGATGACGTGCCCGCCGGAGTGAACGACCTGAATGTCGGAGAACTGCCCAGTCGCGTAAAGATTCTTGACGCCTTGGTTGACGGCGGCCGGATCGCCGCCGGTGAAATAGGACTCGATCGTTTCGCTATCGACGCGGTGATTTCCCTCCACCTCGACGCCTGCCGCCCGCGCCGGCGCCGTCGCAAGAAACGGCGCCACGACCAGGACGGCGAGAAGCCACCGAAACAAATGACCCCGATCAAAGCGCATCTACGCCCGGTCCCCGAATCTCTCGCTTTGGTCTCCGCCGCGCGGTAAGGAACAACCTTGCCGTACGGCATCCAAGATCTGCTCCGGTCCAATGCCGGCATTTGCAACGCCGGACCGTTGTCCGGGAATCGGACGGGGCCGCGAGCCGCATCGTTGTTTCGCCAGCGTTTTCCGCCGTCGACTGTCCACGTCCCGGCTTTGCTTCTACAGGGTTTGCGGCACGCTGGAAATGGACTTCGCCGGGCAGTCCGCCGTTTTCACCGCTGCGTGACGAGTAAGACACGCTTCCTTCGTGCAAGCCGCGCGCCGCGGGACAGGCTGCACCCCGCTTCTACCGAATCGCCGCAATATCCCCCTCGCTTTCGCCCAGATACGCTGCGCCCCTCATTTGGAGAGGCGTAAAATGTCGTTGTAGGTGGCCAGGATCATTAGCCCGGCCACCAAGGTCAGACCGATCCTGAAACCGACCTGCTGGATCCTCTCGTTGAGCGCCTTTCCGCGTACCGCTTCGATGGCATAGTAGAAAAGATGGCCGCCATCGAGCAGCGGGATCGGCAGGAGATTGAGGATCCCAATCGATATTGACAAAACAGCGGCAAGATTAAGAAGCGCCGCGATCCCGATTTTGGCCATCTGGCCGGAGACTTCGGCGATGCGGATCGGCCCCGACAATTGATCGGTCGATTCGCGTCCCGTGATCAGCCGCCCGGCATAGGATCCGGTCTGCTCGATGATAAACCACGTTTCGGCGGTGGCGAGTTTGGTCGAATCCACGATGCCGTAACGCTGCACATGCCAATTTGCCGCAGTGGCGTTGGCTTGCACACCGAGAACGCCAACTCGCGAGGTGCCGAGCGGGGTCGTCACCACCCGGCGGCGCGGCGTCGCAATGAGGGTGAGATCATGTCCATGCCGCTCGACTACGAAGGAAAGCGGCGTATCGCTCGAGGCCTGCACGATCCGTTGCATGTCCTCAAAGCCCGCGACCTTGGCGCCGTCGATCGAGAGGACAATATCGCCGGGTGCGAATCCGGCCGCTTGCGCGGCGCTTCCGGGAATAATCTTGTCGATTTCCGGAACGAGAATGCCCTGTCCATGCACAAAATAGATGCCTGTGAAGATCACGATCGCCAGAATGAAATTGGCGACCGGCCCGGCGACGACGATAAGCGCCCGCTTCCATACCTTTTGCGCGAAGAAGGTGGTCGATTTCTCCGCTTCGGGCAGCGTGGCGACCGCCGCGGCGTCGCTCTCCGAGGCGCCGTTGGCATCGCCATGGAATTTCACGTAGCCGCCGAGCGGCAGAATGCCGATGCGCCAGCGCGTGCCCTTACGATCGACGAAGGCGGCGACTTCCGGTCCGAAGCCGAGGGAAAATGCGTCGACTTTCACGCCGCAGAGGCGCCCGACCAGGAAATGCCCCAGTTCGTGAAAGAAGATGACGATGCTGAGGACGAAAAGAAACGGCACAATCGTTCCAAAAACCGCCGCGAACTGGCTGGAAAATAACATTGATCTGGTCTCCAGGCAGCCGCTGGGGATACGGAAGGCCGCCGCACGGTGCGCGCAAGGCGCCTACCGGCCAAGGTTGGTTAGCGAATCGTTAACATGCCGGAAGCGGAGGGCTGCGCCAAGAGGGCGCGTGTCCTTTCTCTGGCCATATGGTCAACGGCGAGCGCGTCCTCAACAGTTTGGGGTTCGCGGCTCGCATTTTCGCGAACCACGATGTCGCAGCAGCGCTCTGCCAGTCGGGCGATATCGCCAAAGGAAATCTGCCGGTTAAGAAAGGCCTCGACGGCCACCTCATTGGCGGCATTGAGGACGGTCGGCAGGCCGCGGCCATGTCGCAAACAGTCGCGCGCCAGCCGTAAGGCCGGAAACCGTGCTAAATCCGGCCGCTCGAAGCTTAATTGGCCGATTTCCGCAAGATCGAAGCGGCGCGCCGCCGTCTTCGGCCGCTGCGGATAGAAGAGGCAATGGGCGATCGGCACGCGCATGTCGGGCGCCGCCAAGCCAGCGCTCACCGCCCCATCGCGAAACGCAACCAAGCCATGAACGATCGATTGGGGATGGACGAGGACTTCGAGGCGCTCCGCCTCCATGCCGAACAGATGGTGGGCTTCGATGAGTTCGAGACCTTTGTTCATCAGGCCCGCAGAGTCGATCGTCACCTTTGGCCCCATCGACCAGTTGGGATGTTGCAGGGCTTGTTCCGGGGTCGCTTTGGCGATGGCTTCGGCCGTCCAGGTACGGAACGGACCGCCCGAAGCGGTGAGCATGATTTTTTCGACGGTTTGCGGATCGGCGCCGCCGAGCGCCTGAAAGACGGCGTTGTGTTCGCTGTCGACCGGCAGGAGGCGCGTTCCCAGCGCGGCGGCTTGGCGGATAAACGCCGGGCCGGCGCAGACAAGACATTCTTTGTTGGCGAGCGCCACGCTGCGCCCGGCCAAAAGCGCCGCGAACGTCGGCTCGACTCCGGCCGTGCCGGCAATCGCCGCCATCACGATCTCGGCCGGATGCAGCGCCGCCTCGATGACCGCGGCGCGCCCCGCCGCCGGTTTAATGCCCGAGCCGGCCAAGGCCTGTTTCAATTCGGCGTAGCCGCTCTCCTCCGCCAGGGCGGCAAATTTGGCGCCGAGATCGCGCGCCACCCGGGCGAGCGCGATCGGATCGCGCCCCCCGGCAACTGCCACCACGCGCAACGCGCCGTTCGAACCGGCAACGATGTCGGCGGTAGATTTGCCGATCGATCCGGTCGCGCCCAAGATGACGACGGAGCGCGGCGCGGTTTCGTATCCCGGATCGGGCTTACGTTCGGCGTGTGGCATGCCTCACATCCAGTGGAACAGGCCTTCGGCCGAGGACGGAAAACCGCGCAAGGCGCCGAGACACGCGGCCCAAACGGCGGCGGCGATGAATCCATCGAGGCGGTCCATCAGGCCGCCGTGCCCCGGGATGAAATTGCTCGAATCCTTGGCGCCGAACCACCGCTTCATCCAGGATTCGAAGAGATCGCCGGCCTGCGCCACCGCGGCCGTAGCAAGCCCCAAAAGGAAAGGCGCGAAATTGGGCGCCGGCGTCTCGAGCCGCGTGAGCCGCGCGGCGAGCGCCAAGAATAAGGATCCAATCAACGCTCCGCCGATAATTCCCAAAGCCGTGCCGGCCCAGGTCTTCGACGGCGAGATCTGCGGCAAGAACTTCGGGCCGCCGATCAGCCGTCCGGCGAAATAAGCGACGATGTCCGTGCCCCAGACGACTGCAAACAACCAAGCGATGGCGCGCGCCCCGAACGGAAACGACATGCGCAGCGTTACGACCGCAATGATCAAACTGCCGGCATAAAGGACGCCCATCCCCGACCAGCCGCGCCGCCCCGGATCGGCGCCGCCGCCCACCGCAAGCGCCGTAAGGCAGATCGTCAGCGCCGCCAAATTGGCGCTGATCGTGCTGACCAGAATCGCGGCAACGAGCAGCGCTCCGGAGCCGATCGCAAGCCGCGTCGCTTGTCGCGCGCCGCCGACGATCCGCTGCCACTCGAAGTGGACGATGAGCGCGGCTGCGAGCCACACAAGAACGAATAACGCGCCGCCGACTCGAAGGCTCAAGATCGCGATTGCGACTAAGATTGCCGAGGAGCCCACGCGCGGTCCCAAATCGGCCAGGCGCGCGGCAAGACTCGGCGGCCCGCCCTCGATCGGACCATCGTCGGGCCGCAGTTCCGGCCCCTCGGCGGGTTCCATCATCCGCCGACCTTAGCATCCTCGGCAGACAAGGTCACGCCGCCGAACCGGCGTTCTCGCGCCGAGAACTGCGCGAGCGCATCAGCCAAAGCCTGGCGGTCGAAGTCCGGCCAATGGATCGGCAGGAACACGAATTCGCTATAGGCGGCTTGCCACATCAGAAAGTTCGAAAGCCGCTGCTCGCCGGACGTGCGGATGATGAGATCGGGATCGGGGATGCCGGCGGTATCGAGGTGTTGCGTCAACAGATCCGCGTCGATTTCGGCGGGATCGATCAAGCCCGCGGCCACCTTTGCGGCCACCACCCGCGCCGCGGCGGCGATCTCCTGACGGCTGCCATAGTTGAAGGCAACGACAAGATTTAGACATGCGTTGCCGCACGTCGCAGCTTCGGCCTCCTGCAGAAGAGCAAGGATGTCCGGATTGAGGTTGGCGCGATCGCCAATCACCTTGATTTTGACGCCGGCGCTTTTCAGCTCGGCAAGATCGTTGCGAATGAAACGTTTGAGAAGGCCCATGAGGTCGCTGACTTCTTCGATGGGTCGGCTCCAATTCTCTGCCGAGAAACTATAGACGGTGAGATAGCGCAGCCCGAACTCGATCGCCGCGCGCACCGTGATGCGCAAGGCTTCGACGCCGCGCCGGTGACCTTCGATGCGCGGTAATCCCCGGTTCAAGGCCCAACGCCCGTTGCCGTCCATGATGATGCCGACGTGAATCGGCACCCGGGCGGGCCATTCCGTCGGTTTTATTGCGGCGTTTGTCTTGATCATGTTCCGCATCTTTCTCAGCCGCGGCCCGAAGAAGCGGGGCTAGCGGCGTTCGCACCGCCAAAGCGCACGTTGCTGCAGATGCCCGCAGGCGATACCACCAGGTTTAGCCGCAATCGCATTCACGTCTTCGCGAGGTCGGCGCGGGCAAAGTGCCGACTAAACCTGCATAATTTCCTTCTCTTTGGTCGCCAAAGCGAGGTCAATTTCGGTGATGTGCTGATCGGTCGCCTTTTGCACCTCGGATACATGGCGCTTTTCGTCGTCTTCGCTGATGCGCTTATCTTTTAACAGTCGCTTCAAGGCGTCGATCCCGTCGCGACGGACGTGGCGGACCGCGACGCGCGCATCCTCGGCGTATTTATGGGCGACCTTCACCATTTCCTTGCGGCGTTGCTCGTTGAGTTCGGGAATGCGGATCCTCAATACCTGACCCTCGGCAACCGGAGACAGGCCGAGATTGGCATCGCGGATCGCGCGTTCGACCGCGCCAACCAAGCCCTTGTCCCAAACCTGAACCGACAACATGCGCGGCTCCGGCACGCTGATCGTCGCCAGCTGGTTGATCGGCATCGATTGTCCGTAGGCATCGACGTGAACAGGCTCGATCAAGCTTGCCGAGGCGCGTCCGGTGCGCAGCCCGCCAAGCTCCTGGCGCAGCAGGCCGATCGCGCCCTGCATGCGCCGCTTTAGGTCGGAAAGATCGAAACCGTCGTTCATTCCTTCTTCCGTCGTCGGCCGGAACCTTTGCGGCTGCGTCGCCCTGCAGCCCGGGTAAATCTGACGCTGCGCGGATTTGGTACAGGCTTCAATATCATCATAGAATCGGCGGATTTGCTACGAGTTTCCGGGCTTTCTCAAGGTCATTCCGGCATCCCGAGGGATCAAGGGACGACCAGCGTCGATTTACCCTCTCCGAGAAGCGCCGCCGAGATCGCGCCGGGTTCGCGGATCGAAAAAACGACGATCGGAATTTTGGTCTCGCGCGCCAGCGCGAAGGCCGCCGTATCCATGACGGCGAGATTGTTGGCGATCGCCTCGTCGTGCGTCAAAAGGTCGAAGCGGCGCGCGCCGGGATCGCGTTTGGGATCGGCGGAATAAACGCCGTCCACCTGCGTCGCCTTCAGGATGACGTCGCAGGATAGTTCGGCGGCGCGCAGCGCGGCGCCGGTGTCCGTCGTAAAAAAGGGATTGCCGGTACCGCCGGCGAGGACGACCACCCGGTGTTTGCTGAGGTGATGCAAAGCGGCCTGACGCGAATAGGGTTCGCAGATCGACGGCATCGGCACGGCGGAGAGGGCGCGCGCCGTCTGGCCCTGCTTTTCGATCGCATGTTCCATGGCAAGGGCATTCATGACGGTGGCGAGCATTCCGATCGAATCGGCGCGCGCCCGTTCGATGCCCTTTTCCGCCCCGACAATGCCGCGGAAGAAATTACCGCCTCCGACCACGACGGCGGTTTCGACGCCGAGCCGCGCCGCATTCACGAGATCGGCGGCGATCCGCTCGAGCGTAGCGGCATCGAGCCCATGGCTCGCCGGGCCCATCAAGGCTTCGCCGGAGAGCTTGACGACGACCCGGCGCCATTTCGGTTCGATTTTACGCATCCGGCCCTTCCGGCAACATCCGTTCAGTTCTTATCCGATCGAGGCGGCGCTCCCAAATCGGAATTCGACGATTTCACCAGAGTTTCTGGCTTTGCGGGGTCGGAAATAGCGAGATCGGTTGCGCTCTTCCTCCAGGCGCGCCAAAAAGCCCCCGGCGGCCCGGATTCGGCGACCCCGAGAGATCGATCGCATGAGCGAGCGTGTAAAGATTTTGATGATCGAAGACCATCCGATCGTGCGCGATGGCTGCCGGCTTATTCTCAACCAGCGTGCCAATTTCGAAATCGCCGAAGCAAGCACGGCGTCGGAAGGCGTGGCCGTCAACCGGAAATTTCGACCCGACGTCATCATTCTCGACATCGTGCTGCGCGAGGACAGCGGCTTTGACGCGATTCCGATGCTGCTTGCCGACAACGAAATGGCGCGGATCGTGATCTTCAGCATGAATGAAACCGCGCGGTTCGTGCGCCGTGCCCTCGACATGGGCGCGCGCGGCTATCTTACGAAGAACGACGATCCCAATACGATCCTCGCGGCAATCGACAAGGTACGCAGCGGCGGCGTCTATCTCGGCCAATCGGTGGCGCAAGCCTTGGCGCTCGCCAATCTCGAACCCGTCGCCGATCCGCTGCGCGGCTTGAGCGGCCGCGAAAAACAGGTCGTCGCACTCCTCGGCGACGGCAAAAGCCTCGCCGAAATCGCCACGGATCTCGACATCGGTTACAAGACCGCCGCCAATGTCGTCGCCACGATCAAACAGAAGCTCGGAATTGCAACGAGCGTGGCGCTGATCAAGTTCGCGGTCGAGGCAACCGCCAAAGATCGGCATGCCTGACGCGGTCGCCACCGCTATATCGTAGCGAAACGGGAATTTTTCCATCATATTGATGGATTTTTCCTTATACTCCAACCATTTAGCGCGCTCTTGTTGCATCGTTGCACTTGATTCGTGGGAGATCTTACCCTACCCGTTTGCGCATTCGTCTCGATTGACAGCGCTTCGGGGGGAGCCATGGACAAGGGACTTCTGGGGGTAGCGCTGGCGTTGTTGCTGCTGCTGCCGGCCGGACGCGGCATGGCGCAAAGCGCCGCGCCAACTACATCGCAAACCGTTACACTGACGCCCGCGGCCGCGGCCGGCGAAGACGCGAACGGCGCGCTTCCCACCATTGAAGTCGTTGCCACGACGCCGCTCGGTACGGGCGCGAGCGTCTTGGATGTACCGAGTGAGACGCAGAGCATCTCGGGTCAGGAAATCGAGAATTTAAATCAGACCACGCTCCAGGACGCCTTTGCACGCCAGACGCCCGGCGTCTCCGTCACCGACGAAATCGGCAGCCCGCTCTCGGAATCCGTCGATTTCCGCGGGGAAACCGCTACGCCGGTGCCGGGTACGCCGGAAGGCCTTGCCGTCTACATGAACGGCGTTCGCATCAACGAATCCTACGGCGATGTGGTCAATTGGGATCTCATTCCGCCTTCTGCGATCAACGACGCGCAGATCGTCACCGGCAATCCGGTCTTCGGTCTCAACGCGCTCGCCGGCGCGGTGGTCATGAACATGAAGAATGGCTTCACCTGGCAGGGCACCGAGATCGATCTCCAAGGCGGGATGGATTACACCGAACAAGGTCACGCTGAATACGGCCTCCAGAAAGGCAACTGGGCCTATTACGTCGACATCGACGGCCTGGGCACCAACGGCTTCCGCTATTTCGGCCAATCTGACGCTGAGCGCGCTTATGGCGATATTGGCTATCGGGCGGAAGGCAATGAGGTCCACCTGAGTGTGACCGGCGGAGCGGACGGGCTCGGCGTAGCCGGCACGACCCCGCTCGTACTTGCCGAGCAAAATCCCTGGGCCGTGTTCACCACGCCGCAGACG
>JASHUD010000224.1 GCA_030040215.1 Methylovirgula sp. | reverse complement strand
AAGCGCAATTAGTCCTATTTCCGCGGGACATCCGCAAACCAAAGCCAAAGCTAAATTCCCGACAAATTCTTCCAATTTTCTAGGTTCTCAGAGCGCCAATAAGCTTTTTCGTCAGAACCTCCGAGTGTTATGAATGCAAACCAAGAAGTAATCCAAGAGTATCTATTCGCGTCTACTTCATCTTCATCTGCCGCGCTAGGCGCCTTGGTTTTCGCGGCCGCATGATTGCCGCGGCCGCGAAAACATCCGGTAAGACCGGACATCTCGGGAGTGTTTCTCGCGTGAGCGGAAACACCCCCTTTTTTTCGCTTCAGGCCGAGCGCGGCGCGGCGTGCGTCGCTTCGGCCAGGAACCAGGTACGACGCTCCGTCTCGTCGATATAGACTTCGAGCTGGCTCGTCGAAGCGACGTCGCCATGTTCTTCGCAGACCTCATGCGCGGCGCGCATGCGCTTGGCGAGTTCGCTGTTATCCTGGCGCAGTTCCGCCAGCATGTCCTGCGGCTCCACATAGAGCGCGTCATTGTCTTGGACGCGCGTCATGCGGGAAATCTCGCCGATCGAATGCAGCGTCGTGCCGCCGACCTTGCGGACGCGCTCGGCGAGCGGATCGGTCATCGCGAAGATTTGGTCCGATTGCTCATCGAGCAGCAGGTGATAATCGCGAAAATGCGGGCCGCTCATGTGCCAATGAAAATTCTTCGTCTTTACGTAGAGTGCGAAAGTGTCGGCGAGAACGAGGTTGAGCGCCGCCGCGATGTCGCGGGTCGCGTTGGCGCCGAAACCGGACGGCGTCGTCAGTTGCAGCGGCACGGTGTCCCGATCGGGTTTGCTGGCCATGTGTGTCTCCTCTTCAGTGAACTGAGCGGCAAGCCGCAAGCGGCCGCCCGTGTAGACCTAAACTGGTGTCATAGCAGCCTTGGTTCGAACCTTGTGCGCAATCGGCAGCTCAGGCGTTGGCCGGCGCACGCACCTCATGCAAACGAGCGATCTGCTCGGTACAGCGTTGCAGATCCTTGAAATTCTGATGCAACTGTTCGACCGCGAAGCCGAACGCGAAGATTTGTTCCGCCGCCTCGGCCGATAGCGCCCGCGTAATCCCATCGCGGCGGCTTGCCGCGAAGGCGGCCGTATAGGCGTCGAGCGCCGTCTCGAAACGGACAAGCGGCGCCGCGCGGCGGCGCGCCTCGATCGCAGCGCCGTTGCCGCGTAAATATTCTGCCGCAGTCGCACCGATTTCGGCAATTGGCTCTCCGAGGCGTTCGAGAAAGGCCGCAGGGAACGAGGTAACGGATGCGCGCCCGATCATGATGAGATCGTGGCGCAGCCGCAGCAGCGTGTCGACCAGCGGTTGCGGATCGGGTTCGACATAAAGATAGGGCAAACGTTCGCGTTTGGCCTCGGCTGCAGTCGAATTCAGCTCGATGAACGCCGCGCCGATGCTGTCCTGAATACGGGCAATTTTCGTAAGATCCTGTTTTTCCTTGAGACCTACGAGGAGTTCCGGGAGAACCCGGCCCATCAGCTTGAGCATGCGCGCCGCCGATTGCAGGACGAGACTATGGGCGCGCTCCGGCAGCAGCAGGAACGAGACGCCGAGCGCGACGACGCATCCAAGTCCCACTTCGACCACGCGATAAAAAGCCGAATAGAGCGGGCTGACATGCGTCATCGACGGAACCAGGAGAACCATCACCGCCGTGAACGGCGCCGCGGCAAAGCGCGGGCTCGTCGCGGCGAGAAGGGCGAGCGGGGCGACGGCGATCGCCAGCGTCAGCGGCGTCATGATGCTGCCGGGATGCGGAAACAGAGCCCCGACGATGCCGCTATATACGGCGCCGCCGAGCGTTCCCTCCATGTAATCGACGGTCGCCTTCAACGATTTGCCGATGCTCATCTGGGTCACGATGACGGCGGTCAGAACCGCCCAAAGCGGCAAAGGCAGGTGCAAGGCCTGCGAAAGGACATAGGTCAGTACCGCGGCGACCGACGTTCGCAGGCAAAGGCGCAACTGCGCGCCAAGCCCGCGGGCGCCCGCCGCGAGCTTCGTCCAAACTGCCGGAATGCAATGCATCGACGTATAGGTTATCCGCCCTGCGCCGCTCGTTTACGGCTCAGGTCGGCGGCAGAAGCTGGCGCGCGTCGAGCGCCATCACGATGAGCGTCGCGCCGCCGAACACCATGTTGATACCGAGCAGCAGGCCGAGCGCCCAAAGCGCCGTGCCCGGAAGCCCGAGAAGAATGATCGCCGCCAGAATGAGATCGACGATGCCGCTGACCACCATCCAGCCCCAGCGGGCCGGCAGGCTGCTCCGATATTCGATGGCGAACAGGATCGAGGCGATGCCCTCGATGATGAAGAAAATGATGAGCGCCAGGGTGAGCGAGAAGACGCCGGCAATCGGATGCCAAATGAGCAGGACGCCGACGACGATGGCCAAGATCGCCGAAATAAGCGACCACACGAAACCCGGCGCGGGGCGCATTTTGAACGTCGAGAAGAGGCCGACGATCCCGCTGATGATCAATAGCCAGCCGATGAAAATGCTCAGCGCGAAAGTGGCGATAAGCGGTTCCAAGATCGCCGCCAAGCCCAGCAGGATGAGGATGATTCCTTCGGCCAGGAAAAACGCCCAGTGGCCGCGGATCGCCGCCGTGACCTCATGCTCAAATCCTTCGATGTTGTATTGGTTCAAGGTCATAACGGTCCTCCCCCTCTGTTGCCGGAGCGATTCCGAACGGATGATTTCCCGGAATGCCGATGGCGTCCGTTATTTGGAATGCAAATGCTTATTGGGGCGTCAATTCGCCTCGACGAATGCGATAGCTCAAAATTGGGCGCCTATCAGCGCCATTCAAGGAAGTTTTTGGGGGCAATTGGCGGTTTTGCAACCGTTCCCTTTAGGAACTGCGCCAAGACCCTGCCGCGGTCGCGCGAATTTTAACGCATGTCGGCCGAACCCCCTTGACGGCGGTGGCCTCGGGCTGCGAATTCTGGCGCACTCCGAAAGCTGAACAAAATGGAAGGCACAATGGCCGAACATGCGATCACCGACACGGCGTCCGACGCTGATTTTGCGGAGCGCGTGAGGACCTATCGTCGGTTCCTCAGCCTCCTCAAATTTAGCTTGGCGGGCATCGTAATCCTCCTGATCATCCTCGCCGTAACCACCCAACTGGGCCGCGTCGGCTGAACGCTAAGCCTTTGAAAAGGCAGCTTTGGGCGAGGCGGCGGCGATACGCTGCCGCATCGGCGGCGGGGCTTTCGGCGATCGTCGCGAGAGCCGGCGCGACCCGGCGCTCGCACTAAGAACCCCTCGCGCCATTCTGTCTTTCTCCGCTCGTCTACCGGAGCTTTTCATGCGTATCGCCGTGCCTGCCGAAACCGATCCCACTGAGGCGAGGGTTGCCGCGACGCCGGAGACGGTGAAGAAATTCGTGGGCCTCGGCGCTGAGGTTAGCGTCGAAAGCGGGGCGGGAATCAAATCCGCGATCCGCGACGCCGATTACGCCGCGGCCGGCGCCACGATCGCTCCCGACGCCGCCTCCGCAATCGCCGGCGCCGACATCATTCTGCGCGTGCGCCGGCCGAGCGCCGCCGAGCTCGAAGGCGCCAAGCGCGGCGCCGCGGCCGTTGCGATCATGGATCCTTACGGCCATCTCGATGCCCTTCGCGACATCGCCGCGACCGGCGTCGCGGCATTCGGCATGGAATTGATGCCGCGCATCACCCGCGCCCAGGTGATGGACGTGCTCTCGAGCCAGGCCAATCTTGCCGGCTATCGCGCCGTCATCGACGCGGCGGAAGAATACGGCCGCGCCATGCCGATGATGATGACCGCGGCGGGCACCGTTCCGGCGGCGAAACTCTTCGTCATGGGCGTCGGCGTTGCCGGTTTGCAGGCGATCGCCACGGCGCGCCGGCTGGGCGCCATCGTCACCGCCACGGACGTGCGCCCCGCCACCAAGGAGCAAGTCGAATCGCTCGGCGCCAAGTTCATCGCGGTCGAGGACGATGAATTCAAACAGGCCGAGACGGCAGGCGGCTATGCCAAAGAGATGTCGGCAGCCTATCAGGAAAAGCAGAAGGCGCTGACGGCTTCGCATATCGCCAGGCAGGACATCGTCATCACGACGGCGCTGATCCCCGGCCGGCCGGCACCGGTTCTCGTCACCGCGGCGATGGTCGCCTCGATGCGTCCCGGCTCGGTGATCGTCGATCTCGCCGTCGAGCGCGGCGGCAATTGCGCGCTTTCCAAACCCGGCGAGATCGTTGCGACCGAGAACGGCGTGAAAATCGTCGGCTATCTCAACGTCGCCGGCAGGCTCGCGGCGACCGCTTCGTCGCTCTATGCGAAGAACTTGTTCGCCTTCGTCGAAATTCTCATCGACAAGACGAACAAAGCCCTGGCAATCCCTTGGGACGACGAGATCGTAAAGGCGACGTTGCTCACCAAAGACGGCGCGCTCACCCATCCGAATTTTCAAAAGGCCGCGTGAGCCCGCATTGCAATAGGAAGCAGACATGGACGAGACTCTGCAAACGCTTCTCGAAAAGGCCCAAGCGGCGGCGGCCGCCGCCCGTCAATCGGCCGACGCGGCGCAGTCCTACGCCGATCAGGTGGCCCATGCCGGCGGCGTTGCCGCGCACGCCGCGAGCGGCGGAGCGATCGATCCTTTCGTCTTCCGGCTGGCGATCTTCGTGCTCGCCGTGTTCGTCGGCTATTACGTCGTCTGGTCGGTGACGCCGGCTTTGCATACGCCGCTAATGTCGGTCACCAATGCGATCTCCTCGGTGATTGTCGTCGGCGCGCTGCTTTCGGTCGGCGTCGATACGTCGACGCCTGGCGACGACGGATCGATTCTCGCCCGCATCTTCGGGTTCATCGCGCTGATCCTTGCTTGCGTGAACATCTTCGGCGGCTTCCTGGTCACCGAGCGGATGCTCTCGATGTACAAGAAGAAGGGCTGAGCGGATGAACGGCAACCTGGCGGCGCTGCTCTATCTCGTCTCCGGTATCTTGTTCATTCTGGCGCTGCGCGGGCTTTCCTCGCCGGCAACGTCGCGGCGCGGCAATCTGCTCGGCGTGATCGGCATGGCGATCGCGATCGCAACGACGCTCGCCTATCGGCTGCCGGCCGGGTTCTCGGCCTGGATCCTGGTGATCGTCGGGATTGCGATCGGCGGAGCGATCGGCGCTTGGCGGGCGCGCACCGTCGCGATGACCGCCATGCCGCAGCTCGTCGCTTCGTTTCATGCGCTGGTCGGCCTCGCCGCGGTGCTGGTGGCGGCTGGCGCGCTCTACGCGCCGCAGGCTTTCGGCATCGGCACGCCGGAGGCGATCCACGCCCAGAGTCTCGTCGAAATGTCGATCGGCGCGGCGATCGGCGCGATCACCTTCACCGGCTCGGTGATCGCCTTCCTGAAGCTCGACGGGCGCATGTCGGGCGCGCCGATCCTCCTGCCGCGGCGCCACACGATCAACCTGGCGCT